>CAMHBN010000198.1 GCA_946183385.1 uncultured Ruminococcus sp. | reverse complement strand
TTTCCATACAGAAGTCAACCATAATATTCTATCTTTTTTGTGTATTCTTTTCATTTTAAAGCAAAGTCCATGCTGTCTGATGCTCCGATAATCCATAATTCAGTAATACTCCACAGCCTGACCGCATAGAATGTACAAAAAACAGGAGGCTGACAATGAACAACAAAAACAAGATAAAGCTCATAGCTTCAGGGATAACACTGTGCTGCTGCGCGGCTGCGGTCGGAGCCGTATCCGTCGTCAGCAGCAGGAACGGCAGCGGGGCTGCTCCCGCTGCCGTATTGCAGGACGAGGAGCTGCCCGTCATCGTGCTCGATGCGGGGCACGGCGGATTCGACGGCGGCTGCGTCTCGGCGGAGGGAGTGCCGGAAAAAGGCATAAATCTGAGCATACTCCTGCGGCTGAGGGATATGCTCACTCTCGCGGGCTATGAGGTCGATGTCACACGCGATTCCGATGTATCCATACACGACAGCGGCATTGAGGGGCTTGCCAATCAGAAGAGCTCCGATATGGACAACCGCCTCGCCCTCTTCAACAAGTACGACAACGCGATATGCGTGTCCATCCACCAGAACCAGTTCACCGACCCCGTTTACCACGGAGCGCAGATGTTCTACTCCAATTCCGACAGCCGCAGCGAGCAGCTCGCGCGGAGCCTGCAATCAAGCTTCTCAGAGCTCCTGCAGCCCGACAACAAGCGCGAGATAAAGCTCTGCGGCAAGGAGCTCTTCCTATGCTACTACAGCGAGAATCCGACCGTTATGGCGGAGTGCGGCTTCCTGTCGAATCCCGAGGAGGCGGCTCTGCTCAACACCGAAGAATATCAGGAAAAGGTGGCGCTGACGCTCTTCAACGGGATAAACAGCTATGTCAGCGGGAAATAGGCAAAAAATATAGACTTGCACAAATATATATACTGAAGCTATTGATTTTTCTGTTATTTTATGGTATAATAGATGTGTTATTATCCCCATAACAGGAGGTATGAATATGCTGAATGCCGCAACCCGACAATTTGAATTCACTTCCGAATCCGACGGCTTGTCCGTCTCCGCATTCATCGCCAAACCCGAAGGAAATATCAATGGCATCGTACAGCTCGTCCACGGCATGAACGAGCACAAGGAACGCTATTTTGAATTTATGGACTACCTCGCCGCCGAGGGCTTCATCACCGTTATCCACGACAACCGCGGTCACGGACGCAGCATTGCCGCTCCCGAGGACCTCGGCTTCATGTACAGGAACGGCGGAGAGGGCTTCGTAAGCGACATCGTACAGCTCAGGAAGTCGGTGCGCTCGGCTTACCCGAATATCCCGTATTTTATGGTCGGCGACGACATCGGCGCGCTCGCGCTGAGATGTATGCTCAGAGAGCATGACGACGACCTCAACGGCATCGTGCTGCTGAGCAGTCCGAGCTACAGCCGCTTCACGCGGTATATCCGCAATATCTCCGCGGAGCTCTCGCAGAAGCACGAGAGCCGCTATATCAGCGACCTCATCTACGACGTGCGCGAGGAGACCTTCAACAAGCATTTCGGCTCGGCGAAGTTCTCGTGGCTGAGCAGCAAAAAGGACGCCGTGGAGGCATTCACTGCCGACCCGCTCTGCAATTTCAGGTACACGCTCAACGGCTACCAGTGCATACTGCATATCATGCGCGAGGCTTACGACACGAGCGGCTGGAACGTCACCAACCCGAATCTGCCGATACGCTTCCTCGCGGGACGCGACGACCCATGTATGCTCTCGGAACGTAAGTTCATGAAGTCGGTCAAGCTGCTCGACAAGGTCGGATATGAGAGCGTGTCGTTCAGACTGTTCGACGGTATGCGGCATGAGCTCCTGCACGAGAAGAACAGCATAAACGTCTACAAGGACATCGCAAAGACGCTGTATTCGTGGCTCGACAGAATGAGCGACTTCAACGCCGATATCGGTATGCCCGAGACCTCTCCCGCGGAAGTCTCCGCAGAGGCAACGGAGCTCCTCGGAGTTCCCGAGACATTCACTCCCGTCGAGGAGACACCAAAGCAGGACAAGGCTAACGAGCCCGTTCATACATCGGAGGCTGACGTGTTCAGGATACTCGAATCCGTCAAAGCCGCCGAAGAAGCAAAGGACACCAAACAGGAAGGATAAACTATGGATATTAACAAGACACTCGCAAAGGAATTCTCACTCAGACAGGAACAGGTCGATAACACCGTCGCTCTCATCGACGACGACAAGACCATACCCTTCATCGCACGTTACCGCAAGGAGCTCACTGGCTCGCTCGACGACCAGATCCTGCGTGAGCTCTACGACAGGCTCATGTACCTGCGCAACCTCGAAAAGCGCAAGGAGGAGGTCGCAAACTCCATCACCGAGCAGGAGAAGATGACTCCCGAGATAGAAGCCGCTATCAGCGCGGCAATGACTCTCGTCGAGGTGGAGGACATCTACCGCCCGTTCAAGCCCAAGAGAAGAACTCGCGCAAGCATCGCAAGAGAGAGAGGTCTTGAGCCGCTCGCTGAGCTGATACTCGCGCAGGAGAGCTCCACCGACCCGCAGAAGGAAGCCGAGAGCTTCGTTGACGCGGAGAAGGAAGTCCCCGACGTGCAGGCGGCTGTTCAGGGCGCTATGGACATCATCGCGGAGGATATCTCCGACGACGCCGACATCAGAAAGAAGCTCCGCGCTCTCGCAGGTGAGAAGGGCGAGATGGTCTCCAAGGCGGCTGATCCCGAGGAAGAGACCGTATATATGAACTACTACGACTACAGCGAGTCCATCCCCAAGGTGGCTAATCACCGCGTTCTCGCCCTCGACAGAGGCGAGAAGGAGGGCAAGCTCAAGGTAAGCGTTACCCTCGACGAGTCGCTCGCTACCGACGTTATCTTCGGCAAGTACATCAAGGCTAACAATGCCTGCGGCGAGCTTGTCCGCGAGGCGGCGGCTGACAGCTACAAGCGCCTCATCTTCCCGTCTATCGAACGCGAGATTCGCTCCGATATGACATCGACTGCCGCAGAGGAGTCGATAAAGGTGTTCGCCTCCAACCTCAGACAGATGCTCATGCAGCCGCCTATGAAGGAGAGCGTTATCCTCGGTCTCGACCCCGGCTACGCGCACGGCTGCAAGACCGCAGTCATCGACGCTACGGGCAAGGTGCTCGACCACGCTATCATCTACCCCGTCAGGGAGTCGGCTTCGCAGGCAAGAGTTGACGAGGCAAAGAAGATAGTCAAGCGCTTCATCGAGAAGTACAATGTAAACGTCATCTCGATAGGCAACGGTACGGCTTCACGCGAGACAGAGGCATTCACTGCCGAGATTTTAAAGGAGATCCCGCAGTCCGTGAGCTATATGGTAGTAAGCGAGGCGGGAGCTTCCGTATACTCCGCTTCCAAGGTGGCGGCTGAGGAATTTCCCGAATTCGACGTTTCCATAAGAGGCGCTATCTCTATAGCACGCCGCCTGCAGGACCCGCTCGCGGAGCTCGTAAAGATCGACCCCAAGGCTATCGGCGTCGGTCAGTACCAGCACGATATGCCGCAGGCTCGCATGAGCGAGGCTCTCTCGGGCGTTGTCGAGGACTGCGTTAACTCCGTCGGCGTTGACCTCAATACCGCTTCACATTCGCTCCTCTCCTACATCGCGGGAATCAACGCTTCCGTTGCGAAGAATATCGTCACATACCGCGAGGAGAACGGCAGATTCACCGACCGCAAGGAGCTCCTGAAAGTGCCTAAGCTCGGCAAGAAGGCGTTCGAGCAGTGCGCGGGCTTCCTGAGAGTGCGCGACGGCAAGAACCCGCTCGATAATACATCAGTCCACCCCGAGAGCTACGCGGCGGCTTCGTCACTGCTCAGTGAGTGCGGCTTCACTCTCGCTGACGTCTCAAACGGCGGTGCTGCGGGCATCTCCGAGAAGGCTGAAAGCGAGGGCATAGAGAAGATAAGCGAGAAGCTCGGTATCGGCGTTCCCACGCTGACCGATATCATCTCCGAGCTCAAAAAGCCCGGTCGCGACCTGCGTGACGAGCTCCCGCCTCCCCTGCTCAGAAGCGGCGACGTTATGGACATCAAGGACTTAAAGCCCGGTATGGAGCTCGTGGGAACAGTCCGCAACATCATCGACTTCGGCGCTTTCGTCGATATCGGCGTGCACGAGGATGGTCTCGTTCACATCTCGCAGATGTGCAGCAAGTTCATCAAGCACCCGCTCGAGGCTGTAAAGGTCGGCGAGGTGGTGAAGGTGCGCGTGCTCGACGTTGACCTCAAGCGCAACCGTATCTCCCTCACAATGAGACTCGGCGGCGACGAGGAGAGATCGGAAGAGCGTCGTGT
>CAMHBN010000197.1 GCA_946183385.1 uncultured Ruminococcus sp. | reverse complement strand
TTCGGCATAATCTACGGTATCGGAGCATTCTCGCTCTCGAAGGACATCGGCACCTCGGTCGCACAGGCGAAGAAGTACATTGCGGATTACCTCGCGAAGTACCCGAAGGTAAACGCCTTCATGGAGCAGACGGTCGATGACGCGATGAAGACGGGCGTGGTATCGACCATGTTCGGACGAAAGCGCCGCATACCCGAGCTGTTGTCTTCGAATAAGATGCTGCAGGCGGCGGGCAAGCGAATCGCGATGAACACACCCGTTCAGGGCACGGCTGCCGACCTCATCAAGATAGCGATGATAAACGTCCACCGCCGACTGAAGGCGGAAAAACTGGCGGCGGAGCTGATACTTCAGGTGCACGACGAGCTCATCATCGAGTCCGACCTCTCGTGCGCAGACCGTGCCGCCGAGATACTGAAGGAGGAAATGCAGGGCGTGTACGATATGCGCGTGCCGCTCGCGGTGGACGTTCATCAGGGCAAGAGCTGGTACGAGGCGAAGGGCTGATGAAGAATTCGGAGTTCGGAATTACAGTGTGGAGAGATGTGATATGACAGAGATTAAAAATGCACCCTTCTTTGCGGAGGTTTTTGAAGCTATGTCCGCGCTGGACAAGCTCTGCTTCGGAGACTACGGCTGGTCAGCCAAGGCTTTTATTGACACGGAAGAGCGAGAGGGCGGAGTGGTGCTGGCGGCTTTCTGCGAGGGTGCTTTTGCGGGCCTTTTCGCGGGCTTCACAGCGGGAGATACGGGCGAGGTGCTGACTATTGCCGTAGCTCCCGAGCACCGCAGAAAGGGTATCGCGAGGGCTCTGCTATCGGAGTTTCTGTCGCTCGTTCCCGACGAGGTCGAGACGATAGCTCTTGAAGTGCGGCAGTCAAACGCCGCCGCTATTGCTCTTTATGAGAGCTTCGGATTTGAGAAGGCAGGCACGCGGAAGCGCTTCTACCGCGACCCGACCGAGGACGCGGATATTATGGTGAAGCGCCTTCGCTGATAATGCAAACTGTAGGGAACGCCGCCCTCGGCGTTCCGTAAATATGTTCAAAAGGAAGAACGATATGCTTATACTTGGAATAGAGAGCTCGTGCGACGAGACCGCGGCGAGCGTTATCGAGGACTGCCGCGCGATACGTTCGTCGGTGATATCCACGCAGATAGAGGAGCACAGGAAATACGGCGGAGTAGTGCCGGAGATAGCCTCGCGGCGTCACTGCGAGAACATACTCGGCGTGACGCGGAAGGCTCTCGGCGATGCGGGCGTTGAGCTCGCAGACCTCGACGGTATCGCCGTGACCTACGCTCCGGGACTTATCGGAGCCCTGCTCGTGGGCGTGAATTTCGCGAAGGGACTGGCTCTTGCCTCGGGCAAGCCGCTGATACCCGTCCACCACATCGCGGGACATATCGCCACGAATTACCTCAGCCACCCCGACCTTGAGCCGCCTTACCTCTGCCTTGTCGCGAGCGGCGGACACAGCCACATCATCGAGGTGCTGAGCTACACGAAATTCCGCGTGGTGGGACGTACCCGCGACGACGCGGCAGGCGAGTGCTTCGACAAGTGTGCGAGGGCAATGGGCTTCCCGTATCCGGGAGGCGTACACGTTGACAGCGCCGCTCAGTCGGGCGACCCGAAGGCGTTCAGGCTGCCGCATCCCGCAGTCGCAGGCAACGAGTTCGACCTCAGCTTCTCGGGACTGAAAACAGCAGTGATAAATCTGCTCCACCATGCCGAGCAGAAGGGCGAGGACATCAACAGGAACGACCTTTCGGCGAGCCTGCAAGCCACGATTGCGGCGATACTCACGGACAAGACCATGCTTGCGGCTGAGGCTCTCGGCTATAAGAAGATAGCGCTCGCGGGCGGAGTTTCCGCGAATTCGGGCGTCCGCGCGGCACTCTCGGAGGCGTGTGCAAAGCGCGGCTGCAGCTTCTATATGCCCGAGAAGAGCCTCTGCGGCGACAACGGCGCGATGATAGGCTGTCAGGGCAGCTACAACCTTATGGCGGGGATAACCGCCGACGAGAGTCTCAACGCGATCGCGACGCTCTCGATGGACGAAATATGATTCGGAGGAAAATATGAAAAGGATAACAGCATCACTTCTTGCAGCCGCTATGGCGGGAACGCTCCTTGTCGGCTGCTCGCGCAAGCCGCAGACAGAGGAGAGCTCTGCTCCGCGTGTGAGCACGACTGACATAGACGAAGCCATTCTCGGCGAGTGGAGCAGCGGAGCCAACGGCTACATTTTCAGCGAGGACAGAACGGTATCGCTGCCGATAGACTTCACCTCGTCCGCTCACTTCAACAGTGACGGAACGTTCTCGATGGAAAAGACCAGGGTCGGCAAGGACGAGATCGAGTACGACGGCACGGCTCTCAAGGTCTCGCACAAGTACGAGGATGCGGAGGACACTCTGCTGCTGCTCGACATGAAGCGCACCGACGCCGCGAACAAGGACAGCTACGACGGAAAATACGAGCTGCTCGGCGGCTCTTATCGGGATATGCTTGCCTACAATCTTGCGATAGACACGGAAAAGATAAAGGTCGAGGCTGATGTGGACGGCGAGACTCTGAAGTTCACGGTCGTGGAATATTGCAGCTTCGAGACGAATGACGGCACGCTCGAGCTCTTCAGCGAGAATATGAATTACAAGAAGCACGTTGATGATTCGGTAAAATACACATACAAAATAGACGGGGACACTCTTACGCTCACCTACGAGGACGGAACGCAGGAGATACTCAAAAAGGTAAAGTGAGAGGAGAAACACGATGAAAATACGTATGACAGCTCTGCTCGCGGCAGCAGCCCTTGTGCTGACCCTTGCTTCGTGCGGAGATAAGGAAGCGTCGTCGGTAAGACCGATGACGATACAGGAGCGTACCACTGCCGCGACGGAGCCTGCATCAGCCGCGGAGATATCGACCGAGCCCGCCACCTACCACGAGCGCCACGACTATGAGGACGGCGTCCTTGTCGGACACTGGAAGAATGATGAAGCGGATATCATGCTCAGCAACAGCGGCAAGGTCACAGCGATGTTCGACATCTCGGAGATAATGATGATCGACAGGGACGGCACGTTCATGCTCAGCGGCGACGAGCAGCCGAAAGCGGATTACGACGGCGAGACGCTCACTCTTTACACCTACGGTGAAGAGGAGGACAGCGAGCCCATTGAGTTCCTGACCCTCTCGCGTGCGGACGAGCCCGACCCCGACAGCTATGACGGCGTATACAACATCGAGACTGCGGATTTCAAGGAGAGGCTTGCAGGGCTCTATGTCAGTGAGGACACCTCGGATATTGACGTGCAGATAAATATAAAGTACGGCAAGTTCAGAGTGAGCCTGTCCGATTTCTGCGATTACACGCAGAACGGCGACGAATTCACGCTCTCGCTGCCCGACTCTCTTGACGGCAGCGTTACCGACGAGCTCAGCGACAGCACATTCGTCCTTGAAGGCGACAGCGTGACCTTCTACAGCAGCAGCGGCGTAGCCGAGCAGTTCGTGAAGGCAGAATAAAATAAAGGAGTTGTTCTTATGAACAACTCCTTTTGTGTCTTTATGTAAGGGCGCTTATGTCCCGACGGGCGGCGGGACGCCGCCCCTGCGGCTGTTACTTCTTCTTTTTATTGCCGCCCTTTTTCTTCGGCTGAGCCTTCTTTGCGTGAACAGCCTCGGCTTTTTTCTCCGCGTCGGCTTCCTTCGGAGCCTCAGCCTCGGGAGCTTCCGCCTTTTTCTGAGCCGTCTTCACGGGAGCAGGCTCTGCCTCCCTGACCTTTTCGGGAGCGGCGAGCTGAGCTATCGAGCAGCCCGCTATTGTCCAGAATATCGGCGAGAAGGCGGTATTGCTGACGCCGATGAAGAATATCAGCACTCCTCCGAGCGAGAGGATGAACATACAGGTCTGCGTCCACGTACCCTTCTTTGTGCGCTTGAAGCCGATGAAAAGAGTCGGCACAAGCACCGCGATAAGCGCGATGAGCGAGGGTATACCGCGTGTGGCAGCGGTGTAGAGGTACTCGTTGTAGACCTTGTCGAAGGTGCCGTTGTTTTCAACTACGATGTCGGTGATATCGGGCTCCTCATTCTCCGAGTAAATGCCGAAGGTGTAGAGCTGCGGGAACACGAGCTGGTCGGGACCCGTACCCGTGAGCTTGTGCAGGCTGATGATATTCAGGGCCTTGTCATTGAGCGTGGTATAAACGTCGTAGGTGTCGTCGATGTCGAGGGTATCGCCGGTCGGGATATTGCCGCTTGCCGAGATACGGTAGTACGAATCCGCGAACCAGAGGATACGTCCGTCATAGAGGCGGTACTGCGAGATATTTCCGA
>CAMHBN010000196.1 GCA_946183385.1 uncultured Ruminococcus sp. | reverse complement strand
GAAATGCCGTATCCCTCGGAGGCGACGCTGATACTATGGCTTGTATCGCAGGAGGAATCGCCGAAGCTTATTATAAGGATATTCCCGAAGAAATAAGACGTTTCTGCGACAGTCGTATTGACATCTCTCTCAAGGAAACTGCACGTGAATTTAATCTCAAATACAAAAACACCTGATATGACTTTTAGCTTCTAAAATAAATAACTCCATGTGCCATTCACACATGGAGCTGAATTTACAAAGCAAAAAACAGTTACATATTTTTTATGATATGATTGTTTTGACAAAATCCGAAAAAAGCCGTTTATCGCATGTCGTCTCTTTAGTCCTGAATTTACAACGTAGAATAGGCACTTTCGAGTAATCGAGTGTGCCTGTTTTTATGCTTTGAAAGTCCGAAATATGGGGACTTTTTTTGCCACGATAGCTTGCTTGCTAACGTGCTTGATTTCCTTAACGGTCTGCTGCCGATGGAGAAGCGCTTCGATGACCCGTATATTTGTCAGATTCACAATAATTTTGCTCTCGTCAAGCAGCATGGGGTAAACAGCATCAATAGTGAATTACAATGGTAAAAGCGGCACTCATGAAGGGTGCCGCTGTCTTATTATCCATTGACAGGATAAAATTTATAGTATATAATACAAGTTAAATAATAAAAATATAATTTCTTGCTGAGAGTTTTGGTATTTTATCGACACTAATAAGTAAACGAATACAAATACTGATCCCGCAGAAAGGAAAGTTCATGGATAACGGTGCAAGTAGCTACCGCCGTTTCATTGAAGGTGACAGAGAGGCTATCGTAAATATCGTCAGCTTGTACAATGACGGACTTGTCCTGTTTCTGAACAGCATTGTCGGCAATATATGTATTGCCGAGGAGCTTGCAGAGGACGTCTTCTGTGAGCTGCTGCTGGACAAGCCGAAATATAACGGGAAAAGCAGTTTTAAGACATGGCTGTACGCAATTGCGCGTTACAAGGCTATGCATATTCTGAAGCAGAGGAAGAAAATGACGGATGTTCCTGTAGACGAGCTGTATACACTGTCCGACGAAGAGAACATCGAGCAGAACTATCTGAAAAATCTTCAGAAGATAGAACTGCATAAAGCTCTCAAACGAATTGCTCCCGAGTATTCACAGGTACTTTATCTGACGTATTTTGAAGGCTTCAATAACACCGAAACGGCGAAAATTATGAATAAAAGCAACAGACAGGTTGAAAATCTTCTGTACAGAGCAAAGAACTCCCTGAGATCAGAGCTGGAAAAGGAGGGATTTGTGTATGAAGAATTATGAGCAGATAGCCGACAGCATTATAAGGAAACATGATGAGCGTCTTGCCGGGCGTAAACGCCGCAATGCTATGATACTGCGCTCGTTTGCAATAGGAGTTGGTGCGGCGGCTGTACTTGGAATCGGAATTACTACTTATGCGCTCAGACCTCCCAAGAAGCCCGCTCCGAGCCGGTCGGGTATCATAGTCGAAACCGAGACTGCCTCGGCTGAAACAACTATGGCTCAGCCGTCTCCGAGCACTACCGCTTCGCAGACTGTGACAACGGCGCAGACGACTACCGCGACAGCTACGGTGACAGCTTCTTCCGCTCTCCCGACAACTACAACAGTCCGCACGACTGCGAATACGGCTCGCACGACAAGAACAGCAGTCGGCACGACTGTGTTGCAGACAACTGCGGCGACCACTGCTGTTTCGACCACATCAGCTATAAGTCTTACCACTGCCGCTGCCACTCAGACAACGGCGACCTCCTCACAGACCACCACGCAAATCACTTATGTGACTACAGTATTCGTGCCTCCCTTCACTTGGCAGACAGGCACGACGTCCACTTCAGAGAACACTTACAACGGGAGAAACTACACGTCCGTTCGGGTGGGCAATTCCTCAACCGAGTACGTGAAGGTGAATTCAAGATGGGATACGATAGACGTATACATAAAGACGGCATTAATCTACGACCTCAACGCGAAGTCCGCGGGCTCTGAGACAGGGCAGCTTTATACGCTTGCGGGAGTTTCCGACAAATACGCAGTTGTCATACGCTACCCGAGCACGGGAGCAACTCCCGTATATCTCAAAACCGATTACGAGCCCGATACGCTCGGAGATATGCTTGATGATATGCTGCTTTCGAGGTATATGACCTTCGGGAGCAACAGCGCACGCGTGCTGAACGAGGACGGCTACCGCGATGTTTCGGACGGTATATGGGACGTCCTTGAGGATTGCCGCAGCGCAGTCAACACAAGGGAAAAGCCGTCCGCTTTCACGCGTGACCTCACGGTCTACGCCAACATCGAATACATTGATTACGGCTTGGAGCTTGTCATCTCCGAGCAAGGCTACATCTCTACCAACATAATCGACCGCGGAGCAACATTCTATATCGGCGAGGAAAAAGCTAAGAGCTGTATAGAATATCTGCTCGGCACGTAAAGGAGGTATTATTATGAAAAAAACAAGAATAACAGCAATGATAATGTCAATGGCAATGCTCGGCATATCGGGAGCCTCACCATTCAGCGCAAACGCTGTCGATGAGACCGCAGCAGAGAGCTTCGCCGAGAGCACCGACAGCTTCTTTGTAGTTGTCGGCACGTACAACAACGAGTACACGCAGCTCAGATATTACTACACGAAAAGCACAGGTGAGATAGACGCAGAGAAGGTCATCATCAACAGCACCTCCGCCGAGTATAAATACGGCGACGTGCTCGTAGCAGACGGCGAGCCGACACTGACGCAGGTCTACCCTTATGCCAATGACCCTGTTTACGCTCACGCCTACTACTATGAGCTCTCCGAGGAAACGGAGCTTTCGCTGCTCGGCAGCTGTGCCGACCTAATGCCTCAGAAGGAGCTTACCGTGACAAGTGCGAACTATGACGGTTCGGGACACTGGAGCATACGCTTCACGGACGACGATGAAGAGAAATACTACTACGGTTTCTCGGCTGTGGGCTCGAATCTTGAATACGACCTGAGCAAAGCTAAGGTAGGCGAGGTCTGCACCTTCGCGATGTACAAGGACACACCCGCGGCTGTGTGTGTTGCGGGAGACGCAAATCTTGATGTGAAGGTGACTGTTGCGGATTCGGTAGCGATACTCCAGCACATCGGCAACCGCGACAAATACGAGCTCTCGTCTATGGGCCTTCTCAATGCAGACGTTGACGGCGAAGCAGGCGTAACAGCAAACGACGCGCGTGTCCTCCAAGAGTGGGACGCTGACAGATGACACAAATTTCCTCCATATTACCAAAACAGCGGCACTTAAATGAGTGCCGCTGTTTTTTACTGTCAATTGGTCGTTGTATACAAATAACAAGGCTTGCTTTTGTTGACAACAGAGAAAAAATGTGAACTTTTTGTGAAGTTTCGTCTTTTTTGCCTCCGAAAGTCACTTGTTTATAGTAAACTGTGAGTATGACTCCGAATCATACCACAAAAGGAGTGATTTTATGAAAAAAACTATGGCAATTCTGTGCGCGGCAGCGGTGCTCTGCGGAGGCTTGGCTGCGTGCTCGCACGGCAGCAACAACAGCAGTTCATCGGTTGAAACTCCCACTGTAGAGAAACTGGTGTTCAAGCTCGCCGACATCTCGATGTCCGAGAGCTTCGAGGACATCACCGATATCAGCCGCGACCCCGTCAGCGGTAAGCTGCTCGTGTTCGGGCGGCTCGCAGGCGGGAGCTATGCGGGCTACGTGACGACGCGAACTTTTGAAGAGTACGAGGAGTTCCGCTTCACGCCGCAGGAGGGCGAGCTCGTCAAGGGCGCGGCAATGCTCAGAGGCGGCAGAAAGGCTGTGCTGACGCTGGTCGACGGTACGACCTACGTCTACATCTACGACGGCGACAACAACCAGACGTCGGTGATAGACTGCGGCGAGGTGCTCGGCGAGGACGACTACGGCTCCCTCATTGCGGGCGAATCCGGCGTCATCATCGACCAAGCCAGTGCAATGGGTATTCACGACCTCACAGCCGTGTCCGTTGCAGACAGCAAGGTGCTCGGCGAGGTCAAGCTCGACGAGGATATGCTCATCGGCGTGAGCGCGGACAAGGACGGCGTGCCGACCATCGTTTACGGCAGCTCGGACAAGACCTACACCGCCCACATCGACGGCACTGCGCTCACTGACAAGACCGAGTGCGGCAAGCTCACGACCACGGCGTATTCGCTGTGCGCGGGCTGCGGCGACTACTCACTCGTTGCGAATATCGGGTCGAGCCTTCTCGGGCTCAGGGACGGCGAATGGGTCGAGTTCAGCAACAGTATGGACACCGACTTCCAGTTCTACGAGCTGCAATCACTGGTGATGACGGCGCAGGACGAGCTTGCGGCG
>CAMHBN010000195.1 GCA_946183385.1 uncultured Ruminococcus sp. | reverse complement strand
GCTGTGGAGCAGGCTCGGTCTGCATGACACCTACGTCCCGCTGACCCTGCCCGCGCTCTTCGCGGCTGAGGGAGCGTTCGTGTTCATGCTCGTGCAGTTCATGCGCGGAGTACCGCGCGAATTCGACGAGGCGGCGCGTATCGACGGCTGCGGCAGTCTGCGGCTGCTCGTGTATATACTCGTGCCGTGCATACGTCCCGTCATCGTGTCGATAACCGTGTTCACCTTCCTGTGGACGATGAACGACTTCCTCACGCCGCTTATCATGATAAGCTCAGTGGAGAAGTACCCGCTCTCGCTGATACTGCGGCTCTCTGCGGACAGCACGGGTGACGGCTACGAGCAGCGCAAGATAATCGCGATGTCCGTTATCGGACTTATACCCTCGGTGGCAGTTTTCGCCGCCGCACAGAAGAAATTTATCAGCGGTATCACCGCAGGAGGCTTGTCGGGATGAACGATATGACAAGAATTACAGACACTGCCCGAAGCTACATAGATAAGCTCATACTCGCGTCAGAGCCGCTCCGTCCGCGCTGGAACAGGGAGAATTTCATTTTCCGCAAGGAGCCGCGCTGGAACTATATGGACAGCTGTATCATACGTGCTCTGCTGATGTTCGCGGACAGCCGCCCCGAGCTCGTTGACTATGCGGTGCGGTTCGTCAGCAGCTACGTCACGCCCGAGGGAGATATCCCTACCGTAGAGGTAAGTGACTACAACCTCGACAGCATCTGCGGCGGACGCAATCTCCTCGACCTGTATGACAGGACGGGCGACGGGCGCTATATCAAGGCGGCGGAGCTCCTGCGCGGACAGCTCGCAGAGCAGCCGCGCATTTCCTGCGGGAGCTTCTGGCACAAGGCGATATATCCGCGGCAGATATGGCTCGACGGCGCGTATATGGCGCTCCCGTTCCTTGCAGCTTACGGGAAGGCGAGGGGAGAGAGCTCCTGCACCGAGGACGTCCTTGCTCAGCTGAAAAATATCCGCACCCTTATGCGCGACAATGAAACAGGACTGTACTACCACGGCTACTGCGAGAGCCGCGACACGATATGGGCGGACAGCGAAACGGGGCTGTCGCCGAATATATGGCTCCGCGCGAACGGCTGGCTCTGCGCGGGACTTGCCGATATACTGGAGATAACGGGGGACAACGGCTGTGCGGATATGCTCGCGGAGCTGCTCGGCGCGCTGCGTGCCTGTCTGACCGATGGAGGTATGCTCTTACAGCTGCCCGTACTGCCCGAACTCGGCGGGAACTATCCCGAGACAAGCGGCACGCTCCTGTTTGCATACTCGGCGATGAAGGCGCACAGGCTCGGAGCGGTGTCCGCGGAGGTCGCCGAGGACGGCAGGCGAGCACTCGCGGCTGTGACCGAGCGGTACATCACCTGCGACGGAGATGTGCCGGTGCTGCGGAATATCTGCCTTATGGCGGGACTCGGCGGTACGGAGGGGCGCGACGGCTCGGCGGAGTATTACCTCAGCGAGCGCGTCGTCGAGAACGACGCCAAGGGCATTGCGCCGTATCTTATGGCGGCGGCGGAAATGCTGCGCATTTGAATTCGGAAATCGGAATGCGGAATTATTGTAGGGGCGAACAGTGTTCGCACGATTGTTACACTTTCGGTTTATTGCGGGCGCACAATGTGCGCCCCTACAGATGCAAAAAAAGCTGACCCAATCGGGTCAGCTTTTGTAGTTGTAGGGAGATGTGTTACTGCTTCTTGTCGGACTCGGCAATGCCCTTTAAGCCTGCCGCAAGTCCTGCGAGACCCTGTATCTCGCTCGGAATGATTATCTTTGTAGCCTTGCCGTCCGCAGCCTTTGCAAAAGCCTCCAGCGACTTGAGCTGTATTACCTTTTCGTTCGGCGACGCATTGTTGAGCTTTACAAGGCTGTCAGCGACTGCCTGCTGTACGAGCTCGATAGCCTGCGCCTCACCGGTAGCCTCGAGCACCTTCTGCTCTCTTACGGCGTCCGCACGGAGTATCATTGCCTGCTTCTCAGCCTCTGCTTCGAGTATCTGAGCTTCCTTCTTAGCCTGTGCACGGAGTATCTGCGACTCCTTCTCACCTTCGGCTACGAGTATCTGCGACTTCTTGTCACCCTCTGCCTGAAGAATCTTCTCACGGCGCTCACGCTCAGCCTTCATTTGCTTCTCCATGGCGTCCTGTATCTCACGCGGAGGAATGATGTTCTTGAGCTCAACGCGCTCTACCTTGATTCCCCAGCGGTCTGTAGCCTGATCGAGGATAGCTGTGATGTTGGTATTGATAGTATCACGCGAGGTGAGGGTCGAGTCGAGCTCGAGCTCACCGATGATGTTACGGAGCGTAGTAGCCGAGAGGTTCTCGATAGCTGCGAGAGGTCTCTCAACGCCGTAGATGTACTGCTTTGCGTTTGTTACCTTGTAGAATACGACCGTGTCTATCTGCATCGTAACGTTATCCTTTGTGATAACGGGCTGAGGCTTGAAGTCAACGACCTTCTCCTTGAGGGAGACCTTGCCTGCAATGCGGTCGATGAACGGGAACAGGAAGTGAATACCTGTCTCCCACTCGCACTTGAACGAGCCGAAGCGCTCGATTACGAATACGTGTGCCTGCGGTACTATTCTGAAGCATCTGATGAACATAAAGAATAGAAATAAGATGACCAGTAATACGATGATGCCGAAAGCACCGAAGATCGCGTCTGTGTTGAAATCCATAATTGTTTCCTCCTGTTAATTCTTGGGTTTTACTGTGAGCTTTGCGCCGTTCACGGCGGTGACAGTCACGACAGTGTCGTTCGGTATGACGGAACCGTCGGCGGAAACCGCGCTCCAGTCAACGCCCTCGACCCTTACGCGACCCTTGCCGCTGTCAGCGTTTATCTCCTCGATGACCCGCGCCGTCCGACCTATCTCAAGCTCGGAATTCGTGGGTATGTAGCCCCTTTTCTTCCTTTTCCTGATGATGAACGGCATCGTCATGGCAAGGAATATCGCCGAGGTACCGATGAAGATACCTATCTGACCGATAATGGGTATATCGAAGAAGAAGACGAGTATCATCGTCACGAGAGCTCCTGCGGCGAACCATACAGACACGAGCTGTACCGTCGCGACCTCTGCGATGACGAAAGCTATAACGAGGATAGCCCAGATAATAACGTCCATAGAACTCCCCCTTTCGTGGGTATCCGTCCCTACGTTTCATATTGTATCATATTTTTCTCGGCATTGCAATATGTTTTTTATTAATAATTTCGCAGAATGAACAAAAATCAACAAAATGCGATATAAAGCCTCAGACCGAACCAAAAATGCATTGCTTGGCAGGCGGGTTTTCAACAATCCGGTGTTACGAAAATGCATTTTTGTTCATATTTGGCTGCCAACCGCCGGCTTGCGGTGTCTGCGCCGCCAAATTCGCGGCATAGTTAAACAAAACGTGAACTTTTTCCCGCGACTGTTGCATTATCAAATGTTTTATGTTATAATAAAGATGAATTAATATCGTTTATTTCCGTTTCCACTACGGTGAGCTGCTCACCGAGACAGCAGCCCCGCGATATTGCGGGATAAAGGAGCGTTTATGAGTATTTTTGACCTTTCCAAAAAACCTCCTGAGCTGAGCCACGACTGGGAGGTCTTCCAGCAGTTCGTAGGCAATATAGGCGCTTTTACCTACATCGCAAAGGAGAAGTCCGCATACCTTGACGAGTCCGCGTGCCGTATGCTCGCGTGCACGAGCACCAAGCTCAATGAGTTCGAGTTCTTCAACCTCCTCGAGAAGATATCGAAGTCGCCCGTCGAGGGACAGAAGCACATCTACCGCTTCACCAACAACAATACGACCAAATACATCAAGATGAACATATACGAGAGCAGCGACGAGTGGCTCGGCTTCGTGCAGGACTTCTCGCGCCGCTTCTCGGAGGAAAGCGAGAACAGCAGCTTCATCGAGTATGACCCCGTTATGCGTCTGCCCTCGTATCCCTCGTTCTCGCAGAAGATAAAGAAGCTCCTGCCCGACGTCAAGAACTGCTGCCTTGCTACGCTGTACCTCAACGGCATTGAGAAGCTCGGCTCGTTCCTGACAGTTGACAGCACAAACAGCTGTATCGCCTCGGTGGCGGAGACGCTGAAAAGCTTCGCGAACGAGAACATCATCATCGGTGCGAAGTCGAACTACGAGATATTCGCTTTCTTCATGAACTGCGACAAGATGCAGATATACAACGTCCTCAACAGCATGGACGAGGCGGTGCAGAACTGCATACTCACCGACGACTTCGGCGAGATAATCGACATCTCCGACAAGAGCCGCCTCAGCCTGTCCATCGGCTGTTCGTCCTATCCCGATGAGGCTTCGGACTTCAATATGCTCGTCA
>CAMHBN010000194.1 GCA_946183385.1 uncultured Ruminococcus sp. | reverse complement strand
TATGAATAAATACCTTAAAACATTAGAACTCGACAAAATACTTGAAATGCTTTCGGAGCTCGCCTCAAATGAGGAGACTAAGCGAATGGCTCTTGCTGTTCGCCCCGACACCGACTTGGAGCGCGTCCGCTACGAGAACACCAAGACCAATCAGGCGCTTGCGCTCTCGATACAGTTCGGACTGCCGCCGTTCAGCAATTTCAAGGACATATCCACAGCTGCAAAGCGTGCGAAGTCGGGCGCAGTGATATCGCTCCGTGACCTTATGGACATCGCCGCAATGCTCAGACAGATAAAGAGCCTTTTTGACTGGTATCGCTCCTGCGAAAACGTCGAAACAGAGCTCAGCTACCTCTTCTCACAACTCGCGCCGAATGACTGGCTGCTTGAAAAGCTCGACCGTTCGATAATATCCGAGAACGAGATTGCCGACGCCGCAAGTCCCGAGCTTGCCGCGATACGCCGCAAGATAAACAAGGCGGGAATGCAGCTGCGTGAAACTCTCGACAAAATGGTCAAGAACAAGACCACGCAGCAGTATTTGCAGGAAAGCAACGTCACTATCCGTGACGGACGCTTCGTGCTGCCCGTAAAGTCAGAATACCGCGGACAGGTCAGCGGTCTTGTACACGACACTTCAGCCACGGGTCAGACCATATTCATCGAGCCTATGGCAATAGTCGAGGCAAACAACGATATCCGCATCCTACAAGGCAAAGAGCAGGAGGAGATAGAGCGCATTATCCGCGAGCTCTGCCGCGAGTGCGGCGATTATGCGGACATCCTCTGCGGGAACTACAAGGTCTGCGCGGAGCTGGATCTCTATTTTACGAAGTCGGAGCTTGCCGCGAAAATGCACGCCTCCATGCCCGTCATCACCGACGACGGCATAATACATCTGAAAAATGCGCGTCACCCTCTGCTCGACATGAAAAAGGCAGTACCGATAGACCTTTCGCTCGGCGAGGAATATCAGGCGCTTATCATAACAGGTCCTAATACGGGCGGTAAGACTGTCGCACTGAAAACAGCGGGACTTCTCTCGGCTATGACTATGTGCGGACTTCTCATCCCCGTCTCGGACGGCAGCACCATTTCCGTATTTGAAAATATACTCGTTGACATCGGCGACAGCCAGAGCATTGAGCAGAATCTGTCAACGTTCTCATCGCATACTAACAAGGTCATCGAGATACTCGGCACGGCGGACGAGCATTCGCTTGTACTTCTCGACGAGCTCGGCTCGGGCACAGACCCCGTAGAGGGCGCAGCTCTTGCCGTGTCCATAATCAAGCGCCTTATCCGGAACGGCGCACGTCTGATGGTGACGACCCACTATCAGGAGCTGAAAGTCTTCGCGATAGATACGCCGAACGTAGAGAACGCGTCGTGCGAGTTCAACATCGAGACATTGAAGCCAACATACAGGCTTATCATCGGCTCTCCCGGCAAGTCCAACGCATTTGCCATATCCGAGAGCCTCGGTATGCCCGCTGATATAATTGCGGATGCAAAGTCCCTCGTCAGCGACGCAAATTCCCGTCTTGAGGACATTATCGGAAAGCTCGAAGCCTCGCGTATCGAGCTCGAACGTGAACGCGAGCAAGCGGCTAAACTCCGTGCAGAAGCCGCTGAACACGAGGCAAAGATACGCGCCGACAAGGAGGATCTCGAAAACAACAAGGCAGACCTCCTCGAAAAGGCACGCTTGCAGGCGATGACCATTATCGAGCAGACCAAGGCTGAGTCCAACGAACTCATTGATGAGCTTGAAAAGCTCCGCAAGGAGAAGGACAAGAAAGATTTCAGCGCGAATGTCTCGGGAATGAAATCCCGCTCCAAGCAGAGCTTCAACAAGATGTACGATACAGCTGACCCCGTCACCGGAAAAGACCCGAACGAGGGCTATGTGCTCCCGCGCAAGCTGAAAAGGGGAGACACCGTATACGTTGTTGACCTCGGTCGCAAGGGCATAGTTTCGGGCGACCCCGACGGCAGCGATTTCGTATTTGTCCAGATGGGCGTAATGAAAACTAAGATGAACATCTCACGTCTGAGGCTGGAGGAAGCTCCGAAGGTCACGGTCGGAAACAAGCCCGTGCAGAAACAGCGAGGCGGTAAGGTCGGCAGGGTAGGCGTAACAGCTGAGCGACGCGGCAAGATGGAGCTCGATATACGCGGCTGTGCCTGCGACGACGGTATTTACCAGCTCGACCAGTTCATAGATCAGGCTGTGATGTCCAATATTTCGATAATATCCATAATCCACGGCAAGGGTACAGGACTTCTCCGTGCAGCAGTCCATAAGCGGCTGAAAAACCACCCGTCCGTAAAAAGCTTCCGACTCGGTGTGTACGGCGAGGGCGAGGACGGCGTGACAATAGCAGAATTAAAGTAACGAAGGCGGTGAGCGCATATATGAAAAAGAGGAAACGTATAGCAGTCCTTGCGGCTGATATCGCAAACGACTATATGAACAGGATATGCGCAGGTATAGAGGCACAGGCAAAGGCACTTGATTACGACGTTATCGTTCTGCTGATGTCCTTCAACATCAGTAATTCGCCTGCGATCGAAGCAGGAGAGGAGAACATCTACCGTCTGCTCACCTCAGACAACGTAGACGGCGTAATATTCCTTACAGGCAATATTTCGAGCAATACGCTCATTCTCTGGCTTACCAAGCACATCGAGAAGCTCGGCTTACCTACCATCGCCATCGACAACGAATATCGTTCATTTGAAAGCATATACGCCGATGACACAGATATCTTCGAGAAGATGACAGACCACTTCATCGAGTATCACAAGTGTAAAAATATCTTATGTCTTACAGGATTTCAGGGTATGTCTCCGTCCGAGACGCGTGCTGCTGGCTATAAACGCTCAATGGAGAAGCACGGTCTAACTGTCGGATTTGATGACATAATCTACGGCGACTTCTGGAAGGATGCGGCGGACGCGCTTGCCGACGAAATAGGGAACGGTAAACGTCCCAAGCCCGACGCTGTAGTTTGTGCAAACGACGCCATGGGCATTTTCTTATGCCAGGCTCTTGCCAGATATGGTATAAGAGTACCTGAGGACATCATGATCTCGGGCTACGACGGATCGCGTGAAGCTATAGAGAGCATCCCGTCACTAACTACTATCTTCCCTGAGAACAGCACCCTCGGAGCACGTTCTGTACTGGCACTGCACAAGATGATAACGGGCGAGGAAGCGGAGCTTGTGAATTGTGGCGAGAGCTCACTCATACTCGCAGGTAGCTGCGGCTGCAACGAGACAAAACAGGAGCTGATAAACAACCGCACTTCATACAATCAACTGATGAGCCAGTACGAGCTGTACTACAACAACAGCGGAATGGCAGAGGGACTGATGGAGTCCGAAAACCTTGACCATCTGCTGCACAGGCTCTCCAATTACGTATACATAATAGACAATATCGAGATATTCATGATAAATCTCTGTCACGAGTGGGACAGCTTCGAGAACCTCGATGAGACACATTATCTCAGGAAGGGCTATTCCGAGGTAATGGACACCAAGCTCATATACAACAATACCAGATACGATTACACCGAGCGCAATTTTCATTCCCGCAGTATAATCCCCGAGTATATGTATGATATCTCACCCGAGCCTTCAATGTACATACTGCTCCCGCTCCATTTCATGGACAGGTGCTTCGGCTACACCATATACAAGTTCTTCGATATCCATACAACAGTCAGCAAGGTATTCTCGTTCTGGAACAGGAACATAAACATATCACTCGAATTCCTGCGCGTCAGGACAAAGCTCACCGCCATAAATCAGCGCATATCCCTCAGCTCGCTGCGTGATACGCTCACCGGTGTCTATAACCGTCAGGGATTCAACAAGTTTGCGGAGGCAATGTTCAAGCGTGCCAAGTCGGAAGAAAAAAGTCTGCTCGTAATTATGGCAGACCTCGACCTTCTCAAGCATATCAATGACAACTTCGGACACGTAGAAGGTGACAACGCCATCATTGTAGTTGCCAACGGACTCACTACCTGCTGTGCCAATAACGAGATTTGTGCACGTATCGGCGGCGACGAGTACGCTATCATAGGCTGCTACGACTACACTGATGAGATAGTGGCTTCGTATTCGACCTACATCAACGACTTCTTCGACAGGTATAACGCCGCGTCTGATAAGCCATACAAGGTCGGTGCAAGCATAGGAATGTACTGTGGTATCCCCGAGCAGGAAAAAGAACTTTCCTACTACATAGACATTGCAGACAAGCGAATGTACGACAACAAGGTGCTTCGCAAGAAATTACGCAAAAACTGAAAAAAGAGGTGCTACCCTTTGGATAGCACCTCTTGTATTTTTACTTCTTCTTTTTCTTATTGTTGCTGTTATG
>CAMHBN010000193.1 GCA_946183385.1 uncultured Ruminococcus sp. | reverse complement strand
TAGTTGTATCATCGAATATGGTTTGCTTTGATTGGAAAGGAGTTATTATGGCAAAGCAAACTACTTACAATGTCGGAATCTATGTGCGTTTGTCGCAGGAGGACGAACGTGCGGGCGAATCCCTTTCGATTGAAAATCAGAAGAAAATGCTGACGGAATATGTCAGCAGACAGGAGGGGTGGAATCTTATCGAGATATGCGAGGACGATGGCTATTCGGGAACAAGTTTCGACAGACCCGGTGTCAGACAGCTTCTTGAAGATGCAAAGTCGGGAAAAATAAATCTGATCCTCTGTAAAGACCTTTCTCGTTTTGGTCGTAATTACATCGAGGTTGGTCAGTATATCGACTATATTTTTCCCTCGTTCAATATCCGCTTCATCGCCCTGAGCGACAACGTGGATACCCTCGATAGAAACAGTTCGGCAATGGATCTTATGCCTGTAATGAATTTGTTTAACGAATGGCACGCCGCTAATACTTCCAAAAAAGTACGCAGTGTCATGGCGGCAAATTCAAGGCAGGGCAAGTATCTGGCGGCTTCCGCTGCTTACGGTTACATCAAGGCAGATGATGAAAAGCATACGCCTATCATTGATGAAGAAGCCGCTGTTATCGTAAGACGGATATTTGAGCTGAGGGCAAGAGGAGCAAGTCCGAAACAGATCGCAAAACAGCTCAACAAGGACGGTGTTCCTATCCCCTCCGATCATCGCTATCAGCTTAAAGGCAAAGATAATCCCCTTGTGACTTCACATCTGTGGAATGACTGTATGGTGCGTGGTATTCTCAACAATGAAATCTATATCGGAAATCTCGCTCAGCAGAGAGTAACAACAGTATCCTACAAAAACCACAAGCAGATACGCAAGGACAGGTCTGAGTGGGTCATTGTAGAAAATACCCATGAGCCGATCATTTCAAGGGAGCTGTGGGATAAGGTAAGAGAGGTCGAAGCATCGGTGAGTATCGGCAAGACAACAAAAGAAGGCGTGATTCTTCCGCTGTCAGGCTTTATGTACTGCCCTGACTGCGGATTTAAGATGAAAATGAACAGAACTATGCACACCACAAAGAAGCGAGGTACTTATGAGACGGTCAGCTATCGCTGTGGTACTTATGTGAGAAGTGGAATGGACGGCTGCACTCCCCATTCTATTTTGGAAAGAGTGATTTCGCAAGTCGTTGTTGACGATATTCGTGCAAAGGCAAGGCTTGCCGTTGAGGACGAGGATGCACTCCGTGAAGCCGTCCGCAAGCGCAGACAGGCTACTGCCGATGCGGAGAGTCAGCACAATTTGAAAGAACTTCGTGAGGGTGAGAAACGGCTTGCACAGCTTGAAACGCTTATCAGCAAGACCTATGAAGAAAAGCTCCTCGGTACTGTACCAGAAGAACTCTGCGTGAAAATGCTGAATCAGTATCTTGATGAACAGAAGCTACTGCGAGAGAAAGTCGCTGTGCTGAAAGAAAAGTGTGAAAGTGCTGAACAGGCTGAAAAAGATGTTGACAGGTTCGTTGAAAACATCAAGAAGTATGTCGATATTCAGGAGCTTACCCGTGAGACCTGTCTGGAACTTATTGAGTACATCGTGGTCGGAGACCGTCCCGAAAACAAGGGCGAGGACAGACAGATTCATATCTTTTACAAGTTCCTTGATAAGGGGCTTACGGAAAAAAGAAACATTCTGCTGCCGCAGAATGTGGAGTAAAATATTTTTGGGTGTGCTTTTAAGTGGTTCTCCTCCGAAAAACAAAGGCAATGCGTTGTACACGAACTCCATGGCAGAATAGTAATCGTGCTGACCGCCATCTTTCTGATAGAAAACGTAATGGTCAGGTGTGAAGACGTTGCTTCGCGACAGCATTTCCTCTGCCATATCGACCGACTGAGCTTTTAAGTCGTCATTCGTGCCGACACCCTGATAGATGAAATATCCCCGCTCATCAAGGTCATTATCATTTACGAGCTGTTCGATGAGGTCAACGTTTTTCTCGGTCTGAAAATCGCCATATCCGCCGTAATACCAGCACGCTCCGCTCATGGGCAGAAAGTATTCGATATAGTCACAGCTGTGACAGAACATCATCCATGTTGTGACCGAGCCGAGAGAAAATCCCCCGAATGCTCTGTGATGACGGCTTGCTTTCATGTCATCGGACGAGGTGCTTTCGGCATAGGTGTGGAATTGTCCCTCGACCGCAGGCATCAGGTGCTCTTCAAAGTCCTTATAGAACACTCTCAGCTCACTGACGGAGCTGTCGTAATCATCCGAGGAGCCTGCGCTGTAAAACGACGGAGAAACAATGAGCGTCGGCTCAATATCGCCTTTTTCTATCATATTGTCGATAAGCTCCCTGAAACTGCCGTGCTCAAAAAAGTCGCCTGCATGACCTCCTCCGCCGTGCATCAGATAGACGATATTATAGCGGGTATCGGTATCATTTCCGTTGTAACCGTATGGCAGATATACATAAGCGGTCTTTGTAATGGCGCTTTCATCACGGACATAGTCGCGGCTCTCGTAGTCTATCTTAACGACCTTGCCCTGCTGTTCTGCCGTTTTGAAGTATTCAGCTGGAATGGCAGAAGTCATTCCTGTCTGTTCGAGTTCCCGAACAGTATCTACCTGTGATCTGACCGCTCCGTGCTGTTCATGACCACAGCCCGTAAGAAAGCACATCAGCACTGTAACTATCAGTGCTGACTTTATCACGGCGTTCATCGCATTGTGCTCCTTTCAGCTCCGAGCGAAGCAATCTCATCGTCAGTCAGCTGACGGTACTCTCCTTCACTTAGTGCGGGGTCGAGCGTCAGTCCGCCTATGCTTTCGCGTCGGAGATAGAATATCCTGCATCCGACCGTTTCAAGCATACGCTTTACCTCGTGCTTCTTTCCCTCGTGTACGGTCAGGCAGGCTGAAAAAGCGGGACCTTGCGGATTCCTGAGATACCGCTCCCTGCGATATTCGGGCATGAAGGCTTCAAGCTCAGCTATGCGGTATTGCCGTATCAGTCGGAACTCAGCCGAACGCGCGGTCATTCCCGACATAGACAGTCCGCTTTCAAGCCGTTTTATCTTATCGGCGTCGATGCTCCCGAGAGCATAAAAGAAGTAGGTCTTGGAGACGTGCCTGTTCGGCTGCATTATTCTGAAGTCGAGGTCGCCGTCGTCGGTGAGTATCAGCAGCCCGCAGGTATCCTTGTCGAGCCTGCCGACAGGATGCAGTACAGCCGCAAGCTCAGCAGGGAAGTAGTCCATGACCGTCCTGTGAAGTGCGTCGGAGCGTGCGGTTACGCAGCCCTGCGGCTTGTTGAACATATAGTAAAGCATATATCATTCCCACTCATAAACGTAAGAGATCTTATCATTGCATTCTATGATGCAGTGCATTTAAATAAAACTATGTTGCTATTATACCATATATTAGTTAAAATAGCAATGATACATTGCGCTTTCCGAAAAAACAAGAAAAGCGCTGTATTTCACAGTTTCTGCGGAATACAGCGCTTTTTTACAGAACAGGATCCGTCAGCAGCTTTGATTTCCTCCGATTGACTTTCTCTCCATTCTGTGCTATAATTGACCATATCAAAGCTATTCAGCAATTCAGTATTACAGGCGGTATTTCAATATCGATCTGGTCAGATTTCTCGTTTTGTTCTTTTTTAGCTGTATAGCAGCTTATTTTTTATCAACGCTGGTCCACGAACTCGGGCACGTGATCTGCGGATTAGTGCACGGGTGGAAGCTGTTTCTGTTAGTCGTCGGACCGATGAAGATATACAGAAAAACACCAGATTCCGCTATCAGCATATGATCTCTACAGTGTGTTTCTGTCTATTTACCGTGAGCACCGGGATTATTTCTACGACTGGTGTGAAATAGCATCTGTCTATGGTGCTCCGACCGACTGTATCTGGGGCGGTGGACGTACCGGATTCGGTGAATGTTAAGCTGAAGATGTACTCGCGCTAATGTATGGATACGGTATTTCTTCAAGGCTCACTTTTAGCAATTCGCTTTTAAAACCTGAACATCTCACCGACAGAAAATGGAATGCTCTGTGTAAGCTTTTCGCTGGGAGCAAAGGTGTACAGAATGGTGTGATAATCCACTCGGATCTTCTGCTTGAACATATTAAAAATAATTATCCCGATCTTTATTTCGTTTCATCGACTACAAAGGTCCAGACTGATTTCGATCAGTTTCTAAAGGAAACAGAACGGAGCGATTTTAAATATGTTGTTCCTGATTTCAGACTTAATAAGCAGTACGATAAACTTGATACACTCTCGCAGGATAAGAAAGACAAAGTCGAGTTTCTGTGCAACGAATGCTGCTCGTTTTACTGTAAAGACAGAAAAGCCTGCTACGAAAATGTCAGCCGTAAAAATC
>CAMHBN010000192.1 GCA_946183385.1 uncultured Ruminococcus sp. | reverse complement strand
CTGCTATCTGCGACAGGTGCGTCACGCATAAGACCTGTCTCACCTTGCCAATCTGACGGAGCTTTATGCCGATCTTCTGCGCCGCCTTGCCGCTGACGCCCGTGTCTATCTCGTCGAATATCATCGTCGGGATGCTGTCTTTGTCCGCGATCACGCTCTTCAGCGCGAGCATGATACGCGAGAGCTCGCCGCCCGACGCTATCTTCGATATCGGCTTCGGCTCCTCGCCCTTGTTCGCGGAGATGAGGAATTCCACGCTGTCCATTCCGTTGACCGTCAGCTTGCCCTTTTCGTGGCGAACTTCAATGATGACGCCCTCCATATTGAGGAAGGCGAGCTCCTCGGTGACGCGCTCGGTAAAGCGTGCCGCTACCTCCTCGCGGTAGTTATACAGCGCCTTCGCCTGCTCTGTTACCTCGTGCAGGAGCTCCTCGCGCTCCTTCGCAAGTGCGGCAATCTCGCCACCGCAGCTGTCGAGCGCGGACATCTCCGCACAGGCGTCGTCGTAGAGCTTCACGAGTCCCTCACAGTCGGTCGCGTACTTGCGTTTGAGCTTATTTATAACGCCGAGGCGCTCCGAAATCTCGTCAAGGCGCTGACCGTCCAGCTCTATCTTATCGGCGGCGCGTTCAAGCTCGGAGGCTATGTCCGCGAGCTCTATCTCCGCCGCGGAGAGCCGTTCGTACAGCGCCGCAAGGCTCTTGTTCATCTCCGTGAAGCCCGCAAGCTCGCCCTCCGCCGAGGCAAGGAGCTCATTCGCGGCTCCCTCGCCCGTTATCGCCGAAACTGCGCTGCTTATGGCAATTATTGTCCTCTGCGAATCCTTCGCGGCTGTGTACTCGCGTTCGAGGTCGTCGTCCTCGCCAGCCGTCAGCCCGAGCCCGCCGATGTCGTCGATTATCTCGTTAAGGGTGCGGCTTCTCTCAAGCCGCGTCTGCTCCTTCTTTTTGAGCTCGCCGAGAGTACGCGCGGTCTGCTGGAGCTTGCGGAAGCTCGCCCTGTACGCGGAGAGAAGCGTGTCGTCCCCGCCGAAGTCGTCGAGTATCTGCAAGTGCCTCTCGCTGTCGAGCAGTATCTGATTGTCGTGCTGTCCGTGGATATTAATGAGCAGCGAGCCAATCTCCCTCAGCAGCGACACCGATGCCGTCCGCTCGTTGATACGCGCCACGCTGCCTCCGTCGGAGCTTATCTCGCGCGTGACGGTTATCTCACCGTCCTCGTGGTCAAAGCCGAGCTCATCGAGCTTCGCCTCAACCTCGTGCGGGAGCTTCGTGAACAGCGCCGTGATAACAGCCTTGTCGCAGCCCGTGCGGACTATCTCCTTGCTGCTGCGCTGACCGAGCACCGCATTGATGCCGTTTATCAGTATCGACTTGCCTGCGCCCGTCTCGCCCGTGAAGATATTAAGCCCGTCCCCGAGCGGTATGACCGCCTCTCTGATGACGGCAAGATTCTTGATATATATTTCCTTCAACATCTGGGTGCTACACTACCTTCCAAGGAGCTCGCTCTTGAATTTCCTGCACAGCTTCTTCGCGTCGGACTCGGTCCTCGCGAGAATGAATATCGTATCGTCGCCCGCTATCGTACCTACTATGCCCTCGTGATTGACGGAGTCGATGGCGGCACAGGTGCCCTGAGCCATACCCGCGCGGCATTTGAGTACTATCGTGTTCATCGCATAGTCCACCGACACGACCGACTCGGAGAATATGCTCTTCTCGGCGACTGCAGCCGCGGGGAGCGTGTACCTGTAGATGCCGTTCTCGTCGCGCTGCTTCACGAGCGAGAGCTGCTGTATATCGCGGGAGAGGGTCGCCTGCGTGGTCTTCAAGCCTCTCTCCGCGAGGAACTGTATCAGCATTTCCTGCGTAGTTACGGGCTTTTCGCTGATTATTTCAAGTATTATTTCATGTCTGCGGTTTTTCATAAATTACTCCGTTGATATGATTTCTGTAGGACGCACTTCACGGCTCAGAGCGCTCAAAGCCGACAAGTCCGCCCTATTCGGGCAGTATATTATTTCAGTGGTCGGCAGAGCTTCCTGCACAGCGACTCGTGGAAGGAGTTGCCGATGAGATCAACGAACCTTAGCGTGTTCCGCCCGCGCATTATCTCCACGGATTCGCCTTCGTCGAGCTGCTTCTTTATCTCGCCGTCCACGCTCACAACTATGCGGTCGCGGGACGTCCTGTCCGTGAGAGTGAGCCGCCTGTCCGCTGAAAACAGTGTCGCACGCGAGAAGAGCGAGTGCGGGCAAATCAGCGTCATCTCGATGCATTCGAGGTCGGGCTCGATAACGGGACCGCCTGCCGAGAGAGCATAAGCTGTCGAGCCCGAGGGCGTGCTGAAAAGTACGCCGTCAGCCCTGTAGCGTCCGATAAGGTAGCCGTCCGAGCAGACGTCAAAGTCGCTTATCCTGAATCCGGCAGAGCGTGCCGACACCTCGTTGAGCGCGGTGTACGTAACATCGCCTTCCTCGCCGTGCATAACGACGTCAATTGTCATGCGCTCCGAGACCGTGTACTCGCCCGTGGTCAGCAGAGCGAGCTTATCGAGCTGGTCAGCCTCGAGACCCGCCATAAAGCCGAGCGTACCCGTATTTATGCCGAGCATTTTCGTATCCGTACCCATAAGGTGCTTGGCGCAGCGCAGTATCGTGCCGTCTCCGCCGATAGCGATGACGATGTCGGCTGTCTGCGCGGACGTGCCGATGTCCTCAAAGGTGACGCGCTTGTCCTGAAAGTCCTCGCGGAACTTTCCGCTCACGCAGACCTCTATCCCCGCTCTGTCGAGGACGTCGCAGGTCTCACGCGCACAGCTCAGCGCATTTTTCTTCTGAAAATTCGGGTACAGTACGGCTTTCATTTCTTCCTCCGTTTACAGAGCGGCGAACGCCTCGTCCACCGTCTTTTTTATATCAGATAACAGAGCTCCCTCTTTTTTTCTGAGCTCAGCAAGGTATTCGATGTTGCCGCTCCCGCCCTTCACGGGCGAAAACGTCAAGCTCACGGGATACAGTCCCATGAGCCGTGCAAAGCTGTCTATATCGCGGAGAATACGCTCGTGGACCTTCCTGTCCTTCACGACACCGCGCTTGCCGATGTCGCTCCTGCCAGCCTCGAACTGCGGCTTTATCAGCACTGCCGCGACCCCGTCCTCGCTGAGGAGCTCGCATATCTTCGGCAGTATCTTCGTCAGCGAGATGAACGACACGTCCGCGCTTATGAAGTCCGCGCGACCGCCTGTCATCTCGGGAGTGACCTCGCGTATATCGGTGCCCTCCATATTCACGACCCGTTCGTCGCGGAGAAGACTCTCCGCAAGCTGTCCGTGCCCGACATCGACCGCATACACGCACTTAGCTCCGTGCATGAGCATATACTCCGTGAAGCCGCCCGTTGAAGCGCCTATGTCGAGGCAGACCTTCCCCGTGAAATCGAGCCCGAACGTCTCCGCCGCCTTTTCGAGCTTAAGCGCTCCCCTGCCGACGTAGACCTCCTGCTCCGAGGACACTATCACATCTTCGGGAGCGACCTCATCGGACGCCTTTTTCGCGGTCCTGCCGTTGACGGTGACTGCTCCCGACTTTATCATTTCCTTTGCACGTTCCCGACTTCTTGCGAGACCGCGCGTCACGAGCTCGGAATCAAGCCTTGCCATCTTCCAAGCTCCTGCGACAGACGTAGTCTGCCATTTTCTCGGCTGTAAGACCGAGCTTTTTCAGCGCCGACTTCACCGACGCCTGCTTGATGAAACCGTCAGCAGTTACGCGGCTGTAGTCACCGACGTAGCCCTCTTCCATGAGAAGGTCGCCGAACATCGCGGAAATACCGCCCTGACGCTCCGCCTCCTCGAAGAAGACGATACGCTTATAGCTCTTTATCTCGCGAACAATGTCGTGAGCAACGGGAAATATTCTTGTCAGCTTGAGGATATCGCAGCCGATACCTCTCTCCGCAAGCAGGCTCTGAGCCTTGTAAGCCTCGTTGTAGAGCCTTCCGTAGGTTATGATAAGGGTGTCGCAGTTATCGCCGCGCATGAAGATGTGCTCGGTGCTGATGTAGTCCCTGTTGAAGGAGACTTCCTCGGCACCGCGCGGATAGCGCACCGCAACAAGCCCCTTGTTCGCATAAAGTGCCTTCTTCATACAGAGCCTCAGCTCCTCGTAGCACGAGGGCGAATAGATAACGGTATTCGGTATCGACGTCAGCATAGCCACGTCGAAGAGTCCCTGATGGGTCTCGCCGTCCTCGCCGACTATGCCCGCGCGGTCAACTCCGAGCACAACGTGGAGCTTTCCTATCGCGACATCGTGCACGAGCTGGTCGTAGGCACGCTGCAAAAACGTCGAATATACAGCAAATACGGGTATCTGTCCCATTGAGGCAAGTCCGCCCGCAAAGGTGACGGCGTGCTGCTCCGCGATTCCGACATCGT
>CAMHBN010000191.1 GCA_946183385.1 uncultured Ruminococcus sp. | reverse complement strand
TGAGGAAGTCGTCCGAGGACACGCCCACGCGCTCCGACCTCGGCGTGCAGGCGGAGGATTCCGACCCGCCGCTGGTCATCGTCTCCGACGGGATAATCATGGGGACGGCTCTGCGGTCGCTCGGCTTCGACAGCGACTACGCCGAGAGAACGGCGAAAAAACACGGTCTGCGGGTCGAGGACATCTTCATCATGACAGCCGACAGCTCGGGGAGCTGCTTCATTTCGGCTAAGGACGGCGGCAGACCTATCATCACGCGTGGAGGTGACGACAGTGACAAGGGTTAAAATCAGCGCCGCGATACTCGGCTTGCTCCTTCTCGCAAGCGTCGTATCGGGCGTGTGGGTCAATATAAGGTGCGGCAGGCTCATATCCGCCGCGGACAGGGTGGCGGAGCTCTCCGAGAGAGGCGCGGACGGCGAGGCGGTCGCCGAGGCAAAGGCGCTGGAGCAGGACTGGGAGAACTTCCGCAAAACAGCGTCCGTTCTCATCAGGAGCGACCGCCTCTCGGAGGTGGACCGCATCTGCACGCGTATCAGCTACTATGCCGAGAACGGGCGGGACGAGCTTGTCCCCGAGCTCATTGAGCTCCACCATATACTCGAGCAGCTCCGCGACGGTGAGACTCCCGAGTGGAGGACGGTGCTTTAAGGTCGGGAATTTCTCCCGACTTTTTTGTTTTACTTGTAATTCCTGCCCAAATATGCTATAATCAATGTATGTGAGCCTGCCGGAATAGACTGCTTGGCAGATTCGGGCGTGCAGATATACCGATAGGGGAAGGAGCAGTAATGGATAATCTTTACATAGTGTGCGTGCTGTACAACAGCAGCATAAGTGAGATAGCCTCACTGGAGACCTTTCTTCATTTTGTCGGGAAGTATGAGTTCGTAAGGCTGATGGTACTGGATAATTCCTCGGAGCAGTATGCGTCCGCGAATACGGCTGAATGGGAGAAGAAGTACCGCGACCGTATCATTTATGTCAGCAACGGCGGGAATGTCGGACTGAGCAAGGCTTATAACAGAGCGCTCGACACGATAGAGGACGAGAATTATTACGTGATGTACTCGGACGATGATACCACCTTTTCTGAGGAGTACATAGAAAACGTGATAAAGGCAATAAAGAGCGGAAGAGCCGATATTATCGGCGGCGTGATATATGCGGGAGATATAATCATTTCGCCTGTTGAAAAGCTGAAAATCAGACCGCATTATTCTCCCGACCAGTATATAAACAAGGCGGGAGTATACAAGGATATATTCTGTATAAATACGGGGCTGACGGTAAAAAGCAGCGTGTACGATGTTGTGGGCAGGTATGATGAAAGGCTGTTCCTCGACGCAGTTGACCTGCTGTTTGCCGATAAGCTCATCTTGCACGGCATCAATAAAGTAGAGATAGTTGACGGAGAGATAAAGCAGAACTTCTCGACGCAGACCAATGACCTAAGCGCGCGGAGGAAAAGAGTCAAGATATACACCCGCGACTGGCTTACATGGTGGAGAATAAGCCGTAAGCATACTCCGGTGATATTCGTGCTGATATTTCTGGCACACGGTTCGGTGGCGAAAAGGACCATAATGAACTGGCTGGGAATAAAAAAGTGAACCGCAGCGGAAAGCAACGCGTTTTTGCTGCGTTATATTTCTGCTGATACTACAGGTGATTTGATATGGCAAAAAGCATTACAAAAAATGTGTTCTTCAATCTTGTAAAAACCGCTACAAATGCGATCGTACCACTGATAATATTCCCTTACGTAACGCGAACTCTTTCCCCCGAATATCTGGGAAAGATAGATTTTGGAAATGCGTTTGTCGGATACTTCGGACTCCTTGCAACTCTCGGAGTCGAGGTGTATGCGATACGCGAGTGCTCGGCTGTGAGAAACGACAGGGAAGAGCTCGGAAAGGTAGCAAGTCAGATATTCTCGATAAATGTATGCACTATGCTCGCGGCTTATGTGCTGATGTTCCTGACCCTGTTCATTTTCAGCGGACTGGCGCCGTACATCAGCGTCATACTCCTGTTGAGCCTCAATGTGTTCTTTACCGTCTGTGGAACGACGTGGCTGAACACAGCCATGGAGGACTTCGGATTTATCACTGTTGCGACCTGTGTACTGCAGCTGATTTCGCTCGCGGCGGTATTCATGTTTGTCAGGGAGCCGTCGGACTACCTTAACCGCGCGGCTATTTCGATAATGCCGACGACGGTGCTATGCATAATAAATTTGTTTTACAGGAGACGCTTCTGCAAGGTCAGATTCACCCGCGATATGGGGCTGAAAAAACACTTCGTATCCATATATATGCTTTTCGGTATGCTTGTCTCGCAGACTATCTTCAACAATGCCGATATCATAATGCTCGGACTTATCAAGAACGAATACGAAGTCGGAATATACGGCACAGCGGTGAAATGCTTCGGTATGGTATCACAGCTCATAGGTTCGATACTGTGGGTGGTGCTCCCGAGACTGTCGATATTGTGCTCGGATAAGAATACAGACGGCATGAAGGAGATATTGGGGAAGGTGTTTTCTTTCCTGATGACGCTCGGACTGCCGTGTGCCGCGGGAATGTTTGCAATAGCCGATGAGGTGATACTCATTGTCGGCGGCAAGGATTATGCTGAGGCGGCAACGCCGCTGAGGATACTGTGCCTCTCGTTTATCATATCGCAGTTCGGAATGGGCTTCTGTGGCAATTTCACGTTGCTTCCCGCGAAGAAGGAGAAGCGTTTCATGGTCGCCTGTGTTCTGACTGCGGCTGCAAACATTGCAGCTAATGCATTTATCATCCCCAAATTCGGAGCAGCAGGGGCGGCGGCAACTACTGCCGCAGGCAACCTCCTCGCATTGCTTATACTCCTGCCTGCCGCATTAAGGGTAGTCAGGATCGACAAGATCGTCAGAAGGACGGCGGGACCTGTCGCGGGCTGCATACTGATAGTCCTGTTCTGCCGGGCAGTCATGAAGCTCGGCTTGCCTTTCGCTGCGGGTACAAGCATAAGTATAGTCGGAAGTGTGGTCCTTTATGGCATACTGATGGCTGTGACAAAAAACGAGACGTTCATATATATTCTCGGATTTTTAGGCAGGAAGCTGAAAAAAACAGCAATAAACGCATACAAAAAAGGCTGAAGTCGGGCGGATACCCTTACTTCAGCCTGCTTTTTTTATTTCTTCTTCCATTTCAGCAGCACGAACGCCGCGACCGCTGTCAGGAACACCGCCAGCGATATCGGGAACCACGTGAACGGCAGCGGAAGGTCTACCGTATTGATACCGTACAGCGCGAATATGATGTTCGGTATCTCCATCAGGATGGTGACGATAGTCAGACGCCACATCACGATGTTCAGATTGTTCGAAATTACCGATGAGAAGCCGTCCATCATACTCGAAAGAATGCCCGTGTAGATACTGGACATCTCGATCGCCTGCTTCATCTCGATGAGCACGTCCTCGAGCAGGTCCTGATCCTCGTCGTAGAGCTTGATAACTCTGCCGCGGAATATCTTCTCGATAGTCGCCTCATTGGCTTTGAGCGAGGTCGAAAAATATACGAGGGACTTCTCCAGCGCGAGCAGCTGCATGAGGAGCTCGTTCTTCATCGCGTCGTGGAGCTGCTGTTCGGCAGCCGATGACAGCTTATCTATCTGTTTCAGGTAGTACAGGAACAGCGCCGCTATCCTCAGCAGAAGCTGCAAAACGAAGCGCGTCTTGAACGTCGGGCGGAGGTTGCGTATCGTACCGCGCACTGCCTCGTCGATTATCTGCGTGGCGTGCAGCGAGATAGTGAACACGTTCTCCTCTGTGATGATTATGCCTATAGGCATTGTGTAGAACACCTTTGTCTCGTCGTCCTCGGTCGAAGCAACAGGCGTGTCGATGATGATGAGGGTCTGGTCGTCCTCGCGTTCGATACGCGACGACTCCTCCTCATCGAGCGACGACTTAACGAAGCCGCTGTCCAGCCCGAAATCGTCGATGAGCATTTTTATCTCCTGCGGCGTCGGGTCAATGACCGAAACCCAGCAGCCGTTCTCGAGCGCGTCGATCTGGTCGAGCCTGCCGTTATCGGAGCTATAGTAGTTTATCATATCGCATCGGCACCTTTGCGGGTGCATCTCCTTTCGCAGTATTTACTGCGAAGATGCTCTGCTGCCGTGCTGTCGGACGCGGGAGATCAGGCGTTCAGACATAAAAACGGAAGCGCGTATACGGCTCTTCGCAGTATGGAATAATTGTTGCAATTCCCATAAGGGTCGGAACTCATAAATGCACCTCCAAAATCAAAGTACATATATTATACCATATTTTCGCTCCGTTTACAATACCTTTTTCGTGATTTTTTTCAATTCTCTGTAGGGGCGGCGGGACGTCGAGGACGCCGTCCCCTACAGTCAAGGGCAGAGCCCTTGCATTTTTTCGGC
>CAMHBN010000190.1 GCA_946183385.1 uncultured Ruminococcus sp. | reverse complement strand
GCCTTTGAGCACAGCATATTTCTCTGTAAGTTCGTCCTTCTCTCCCGTGAACCACACCTTGCCGTTGTGGAGGACGGTGATGTAGTCGGCGATACGCTCGACATCGGAGGTGATATGCGTCGAGAAGAGTACGCTTCTGTTCTCGTCGGAGATGTACTCGGAGAGTATGTCGAGAAGCTCGTCACGCGCTACGGGGTCAAGACCGCTCGTAGGCTCGTCGAGTATCATCAGCTCCGCTTTGTGAGAGAGCGCGACAGCCACCATCAGCTTCATCTTCATGCCCTTGGAGAAGTCGCCGACCTTCCTGTCGTCGGGCAGACCGAACGCCTTTATCCTGCGGAAGAACTCCTCCGAGCTCCAGTCCTTGTAGAATGGCGCGAGCTGCTTGTCTACGTGTTTGACTGTGAGGTGGTTTGCGAGGTAGAGGCTGTCGAACACGACGCCGAGCCTCTCCTTTATCTCGACGGCGTTGTCCACGCTGTCGAGTCCGAATATGCTTATCTTACCGCTGTCCTTCTTAGCCATATTGAGTATGGAGCGGATAGTGGTGGTCTTGCCCGAGCCGTTCTGTCCCACGAAGCCCATGATATAGCCCTTGGGGAGCGAGAATGACACGTCCTTGAGAGCGAAGCCCTCGTATTTTTTGTTCAGTCCGCTTATTTCAAGAATGTTCTCCATAGCTTATTCCTCCATATACTGTTTGATTGCGGCGATAATATCGTCGTCGGAAAGTCCTGCGTTGCGTCCGTTTGTGACGACCTGCTCGATAGCCTCCTCCATCTCGCAGAGCATACGCTCGCGCAGGAGCTCGTTATTGCGCGGCGCTACGAAGTAGCCCTTGCCCGCGACGGACACGATGAAGCCCTCGCTGACGAGGTCGTTGTAGACTCTCGTCGTTGTAATGACGCTGATTTTCAGGTCACGCGCGAGCTGGCGTATCGAGGGGAGCTGTTCGTCCTCGGCGACCCTGCCCGCGAGTATCTGAGCCTTGATCTGTTCCTCTATCTGCTCGTATATCGGCAGCTCGGAACTGTTTTTGATAATTATCTTCATGAAGCACTCCTGTTTATACTGTACATACGTGTATATATCTGCATATATACAGTTTAGCATATACTTATGCGTTTGTCAATACCAAATTTGAGATTTTTTGAAAAAAATAAAGGACTGCTGTATGCAGTCCTTAGATTCTGAGAAACAGGCGGGCGAGCGGAACTCGCCCCTACAATGATTTAGACACTATGTAGGGGTGCATTCCGTGCGCCCGAGTTTGATTTGTCCTTAGTCAAGGAAATCCTTGACCTTTTTACTTCTGCTCGGGTGGCGGAGCTTACGCAAAGCCTTCGCCTCTATCTGGCGGATACGCTCACGGGTAACGTCGAAGCGCTGACCCACCTCTTCAAGAGTGCGTGCCTTGCCGTCCTCGAGACCGAAGCGGAGCTTGAGCACCTTCGCCTCGCGGTCTGTGAGGGTGTTGAGCACCTCGTTGAGCTGCTCCTTCAGCAGCGTATGCGAAGCAGCCTCGGCAGGAGCGGGAGCGTCGTCGTCGGGGATGAAGTCGCCGAGGTGGCTGTCCTCCTCCTCGCCGATAGGAGTTTCAAGGGAAACGGGGTCCTGAGCGACGCGCATTATCTCGCGGACCTTGTCCACGGGCATATTGAGCTTCTCGGCTATCTCCTCGCGGCTGGGGTCGTGACCGTTCTCGTGGAGCAGCTGGCTGGACACCTTCTTTACCTTGGTGATAGTCTCCACCATGTGTACGGGGATACGGATAGTACGAGCCTGATCGGCGATAGCGCGGGTGATAGCCTGACGTATCCACCATGTGGCGTAGGTCGAGAACTTGAAGCCCTTGGTGTAGTCGAACTTCTCGACAGCCTTGATAAGACCGAGGTTGCCCTCCTGAATGAGGTCGAGGAACTGCATACCTCTGCCGACGTACTTCTTCGCGATACTTACAACGAGGCGGAGGTTAGCCTCGGAAAGGCGCTTTTTCGCGTACTTGTCGCCCTTAGCCATACGCTGGGCGAGCTCTATCTCCTCCTCGGTGGTGAGGAGCGGCACGCGTCCTATCTCCTTGAGGTAGATCTTAACAGGGTCGTCGATGGCGATACCCTCGGTTGAGAGTGCCATTTCGAGGTCGTCGGTGATAGAGGAGTCCATACCTATCTTGAGGTCGGTATCGACGTTCATATCCTCGACTATCTCGATGTTGAGAGCCTCGCACCTGTCGTAGAAGTTGTTTATCTGGTCAACGTCGAAGTCGAGCTCTTCAAGAGCGTCGGTTATCTCCTTGGTGGTGAGTTTTCCGTTTGCCTGACCCTGCTCTATGAGCGAGTCAATGGTGTTCTTTTTTGAATCCATTGTGATTCCTCCTGCTTTTTGGCTTTATCTTTCGTTATTGTTAACGTATTGCGTTTTTTGGCGGAACGCCGAGGGCGGCGTTCCCAACATTTGTTGTTGCTGATTTATCTATGAATCGCGAAAACAGACTTGCCTTTCGGAAAGGGTGAGCGAGCTTGCGAGCGGCGACGCGAAATCGGGTTCAAAGGGACTGTGTCCCTTTGCAGGGTCTGGGACAGAGTCCCAGCGGATTCCAAAGGCAGAGCCTTTGGCGGGTCAAGGGCAGAGCCCTTGTTAATGCTTTTTCTTATTGAAAAGGTCGCGCAGGTCGTCGTCGGAAATATCTCCGCCGCTTCCTGTCGGAGCCTTATGCCCGCGGAGCGTTTCCGCGCAGTCGAGCATAGCCTTCTCGGTGATGGAGAACTCGCGGTTCGCAGCGACGATACCGCTTATCCTGCCCATTTCCTGCGGCGTGAACTCGTCGGCAATTAGCGAGAGCGTGAACCGCTCGCTCTCATTTATCGCCTTCAGCAGAGCCGCATACACGCGTTTGTTGAACGCGGTGACGAATATCTCCGGCGGAGCCGCGGCGGCTATTGTCTCGGCGTCCTCGGGACGTCTGAGCAGGTAGCATATTATCGTCTCCTCAGCCTTAGCCTCCCTGCGGAACTGCACGGCTTCGGGGTTGACATCGTCCTTGATGTATGCGGTTTTCGCCTTGATATTGCGCCATTCTTCCTTCTTGCGGCTGGCTTTCTTTATGCGTATGAGCTCGTTTATGTGGCTTTTTAGCACCTCCGCGGAGATGTCACACTTCTTCGCCGTGCGGGAAATGTACACCTCGCGCTCAAGCGGCGACTCTATGCCCGCGAGCACCTTTGACACGCGTTTCAGCAGCTCCACCTTGCCGCCCTCGGAGTCGAGGTCGAGCCCCTCCTCGCAGCGGTCGAGCATGAAGTTGTTGGCGTCGTCGGAGCCTTCAATGAGGTTGCGGAAGCGCTGTGCTCCGAACTTTTTTATGTATTCGTCGGGATCCTTGGCGCCGTCCATATGGAGGATACGCGTCCGAAGACCGACGTCCGAGAAGTGGTTTATCGCCTTCTGAGTGGCGTTCTGACCCGCTCCGTCGCTGTCGTATGCGACCACGACCTCGTCGCAGTAGTGGCTGATGAGCCTTGCTTGGTCGGGAGTTATCGCTGTACCGAGCGTAGCCACGACGTTCTCGAATCCCGCCTGATTCACGGCGATGACGTCCATATAGCCCTCGCAGAGAATGAGCCGCTTCTGGTCGGCGTTCTTGGCGAAGTTCATCGAGAAGAGGTTGCTGCCTTTGTCGAATACGGGAGTAGCGCCCGTGTTGAGGTATTTGGGCTTGCTGTCGTCGAGCACTCGCCCGCCGAAGCCGATGATATTTCCCCGCAGGTCAACTATCGGGAACATCACGCGGTTGCGGAAGAGGTCGTATATCTTGCCCGTTTTCTGCGAGCGTCCGCCGAGCCACGCCTCGACTATCTCGTCCTCGGAGTAGCCCTTTGAGCGGAGCATATTCGTCAGTTCGTAGAATGAATCGGACGCGAAGCCGAGCCCGTACTTCTTTATGGTCGCGGGAGTGAGCTTTCGCTTGTAGAAGTATTGCAGTCCCGCCTTGTTTTCGCCCTTTATGAGGTTGGAGTAGAAGAAGTTGGCGGCGAGGCGGTTCATCTCGTAGATACGCGTCCTCCGCTGAGCCGAGAGGCTGCTGCGGTCGTTTTTCTCGGGGACTTCCATACCGCTTCTCTCCGCGAGGAGCTTCACGGCGTCCAAAAAATCGAGGTTTTCGGCTTTCATCACAAAGGTGATGACATCGCCGCCTGCTCCGCAGCCGAAGCAGTAAAAGCTCTGCGTATCGGTGAAAACGGTGCAGGACGGGGTCTTTTCCGAGTGGAACGGGCAGGAGCACACGTAGTTCCTGCCGCGCCGTATTAGGTTTACGTACGAGCCCATCACCGTCTCTATCGGGTTGGCATTTCTGAGCGCGTACAGGAATTCGTCATTTCTGGGCATAGTATCACTTCCAGAACTTGGGAACGAAAAGGTCGGTGTAGAGATCGACCGCATATTCGTCG
>CAMHBN010000189.1 GCA_946183385.1 uncultured Ruminococcus sp. | reverse complement strand
GATATGGACGGCAACCCCGTATGGATGACGGGCTGTAACTGGTTCGGCTACAATGCGGGACGTCAGGTATTCGACGGCGTATGGTCGAAGAATATGCACAGTATGCTCAATCAGATCGCCGACCACGGCTTCAATCTGCTCCGTGTGCCGATGTCCACGCAGATAATCCTTCAGTGGAAGGAGCACGGTCCAGATACGGGAAGCGGCGTTGGCGAGGTAAACATGATGGTCAACCCCTACGAGAACCCCGAGCTCACTGTCGGAGGCGGAGTTGACGGCGAGGGACAGTATGAGCTGATGTACAGCTTCGACATCTGGAACAAGGCAGTCGAGTGGTGCCGCGAGAACGGTATGAAGATTATGATCGACATCCACAGCGCGACCTCAGCCTCAATGGGTCATCAGAAGCCCTTGTGGTATGACGATAACTTCTCCGAGAAGGACTGGCTCGACGCTCTGTCGTGGTTCTGCGAATATTATAAGGACGACGATACTATTATCGCTATCGACCTCAAGAACGAGCCTCACGGCAAGCCCGAGGAGGGTACCTTTGCCAAGTGGGACGACTCCAAGGATGCCAACAACTGGAAGTATGCCGCAGAAAAGGGCGCTATGGCTTGCCTCGAGCAGAACCCGAACCTGCTCATTATGATAGAGGGTACCGAGTGCTACCCCGATTTTGAAAAGGGCGCAGACTGGACAACTCCCTGTGTTGACTACGCTCACTATGATGAGCCTTCACTCGTGTTCGGCGCGTGGTGGGGCGGAAACCTTCGCGGCGTAAAAGACCACCCCGTTGATATCGGCAAGTACAAGTCGCAGATAGTTTACTCGCCGCACGACTACGGTCCGCTCGTATGGAAGCAGAAGTGGTTCTATATGGACGACCCGTCGAAGACCTTCGACCGCCAGTCGCTCCTCGACGACTACTGGTACGATACGTGGGCTTACCTCATTGAGGAGAAGCAGTATCCGCTCCTTATGGGTGAGTGGGGAGGCTTTATCGACTCCGAGCACGACCCGACAGGCGAGAACAAGCACTGGATGCAGGAGCTCCGTGACTATATGATAGACAAGCATATCCACCACACCTTCTGGTGCTTCAACGAGAACTCGGGCGATACAGGCGGACTTGTCTATGACGACTTCGGCAAGTGGGACGAGGAGAAGTACGCTTTCGTAGCTAAGGCTCTCTGGCAGACCGACAGCGGCGTTTTTATCGGTCTCGACCACAAGATACCGCTCGGACAGTCGGGCAACGGCATCTCGCTCAGCGACTACTACAACGGCACTGTAACTCCTCCCGTATCGCGTGAGACTACAACGACTACCTCCGCGACTACAACGGTAACGACCACTACAGCCACAGCAACAACTACAACAACGGTTTCGGCTTCTACAACAACTACAACTGCCACCACTACTGCCCCTGTTATAACGACTATAGGAACGACCACATATTATGATGAGACAGCACATTGTCTGGATCCTCACCCGAATGGCGACGCAAACCTTGACGGAAAGGTCACTGTTGCTGACGCCGTTGCGATATTGCAGCATCTCGGCAACAAGGACAAGTACGGGCTAAAGGATCAGGGACTGGCTAATGCTGATGTATATAATCCCGGCGACGGCATTACTGCTAAGGACGCTTACGCTATACAGCTGTTCGATGCGCAGATGATAACAGAGCTTCCCTATAACGAATAAGTATAAGACCGACATTCGCTTGAATGTCGGTCTTTTTTGTGGAAAGCAAGTGAAAATGCATTTCGCCTCTTGACTTTGACGATTTAACGTGATATAATTTTATCGTATAATTTTATTCAAAGGAATGATGTACAGTGAAAATCAGCTTTTCGACACTCGCTTGTCCCGACTTCTCATGGACAGACATCTACTCAATGGCTAAGGATTTCGGATTTGACGGAATCGAGATCCGCGGACTCGGAAACGAGATATTCTCCGTGAATGCTCAGCCCTTTAAGGAAGAGAACCTACCTAAGACTATCGAAAAACTAAGATCACTCGGACTTGAAATTCCTTGTCTTACTTCGGGCGCCTGCCTTAAATTCAAGGATAAATTCGACGCCGTTAAGGAAGAGATAACAGCTTATGCCGAGCTTGCAGGCAAGCTTGGTGCTTCTTATATTAGAGTTCTCGGCGACCTCGAGCCCGCTCCCGGCGGTGAGGTCGATGACGAGTACGTTGCTGACTGCCTCAGACAGCTCGTACCCGTTGCCGAGCAGAACAACGTTACTCTCCTCGTAGAGACAAACGGCGTGTACAGCGACACCGCCCGTCTTGCGGAGCTCCTCAGAAGCGTCGGCAGCCGCAAGGTAGCCGCTCTGTGGGATATGCACCACCCCTACCGCTATAACGGTGAGGCTCCCGAGACTACTGTTGCCAACCTCGGCGAGTTTATCAAGTATATACAGGTCAAGGACTCTGTTATGGGTGCTGACGGCAAGGTCGAGTACCGCATTATGGGTACAGGCGATATCCCCGTCAAGGAGATGATAGCCGCTCTCGATACTATCAACTACACGGGCTATATCTCGCTCGAGTGGGTAAAGCGCTGGGCTCCCGACCTCAGCGACGCCGGTATCGTTATACCTCAGTTCGCTGAGTATATGGCTCCCTACAAGAGAAAGCACAAGCACCCGCTCCAGACAAATATGCGCGGCGACGGTCAGTATCCGTGGCCGAAGGAGCGTATCCTCAACTATACATTCCCCGATATACTCGACCGTATATGCGACCAGTTCCCGAATCAGTACGCTTTCCGCTATACTGAGCTTGACTATACCCGCACATACCCCGAGTTCCGTGACGACGTTGACAACTTCGCGCGCGCTCTGCTCGCTATGGGCGTAAAGAAGGGCGACCACGTCGCTATCTGGTCCACCAATGTGCCGCAGTGGTATATCACATTCTGGGCTACGACCAAGATAGGCGCTGTTCTCGTTACTATGAATACCGAGTATCGCGTCCATGAGGCTGAGTATCTGCTCCGTCAGTCGGACACTATGACCCTCGTTATGATAGACGGTATCAAGGATATCAAGTACGTTGACATTATCAAGGAGCTCTGCCCCGAGCTTGAGACCTGCGAGCCCGGTCAGCTGCGTTCGGCGAAGCTGCCTTTCCTCAGAAACGTTATCACTATAGATTCCGAGAACCACGGCTGCTTTACATGGGAGACTGCTCTCGCACAGGGAAGAAAGGTCGCTTACAGCGAGGTCGAGGCTGTCCGCAAGACCATTGATATACACGATGTCTGCAATATGCAGTATACATCGGGCACTACAGGCTTCCCGAAGGGCGTTATGCTCACACATTATAATGTAGTTAACAACGGCAAGGCTATAGGAGACTGCATGGATCTCTCCACAGCCGACCGCATGATGATACAGGTGCCTATGTTCCACTGCTTCGGCATGGTGCTTGCCATGACGGCTTCCGTGACTCACGGCGTTACGATGTCGCCTATCACGAGATTCAGCCCGAGAAAGGGTCTCGACTGCATAAACCGCGAGAAGATAACCTGCTTCCACGGTGTTCCTACTATGTTTATCGCTATGCTCGGTCACGAGAACTTCGAAAAGACCGACTTCTCCTACATGAGAACGGGTATCATGGCGGGCTCGCCCTGTCCGATAAAGACTATGGAAGAGGTAATCGAGAAGATGCACATGAGCGAGATATGCATTACCTACGGTCAGACCGAGGCTTCTCCCGCTACTACCATGAGCAAGACTACCGATTCCATCGAGCAGCGTGTTAATACCGTCGGAGGTCCTATCTTCGGCGTTGAGTGCAAGATTGTTGACCCCGAGACCAACCAGGAGCTCCCCGACGATACTGACGGAGAGTTCGTTGCACGCGGATACAATATAATGAAGGGATACTACAAGATGCCCGAGGCTACCGCCGCCGCTATCGACAGCGAGGGCTGGCTCCACACTGGTGACCTTGCACGCCGCCGCTCGTCTGACGGCTACTTCAAGATAACAGGCCGTATCAAGGATATGATAATCCGCGGAGGCGAGAACATCTACCCCAAGGAGATCGAGGACTTCCTCTACACGTATCCCAAGGTCAAGGACGTTCAGGTAATCGGCGTGCCCGATGCCGATTACGGCGAGGAGATAATGGCTTGCATTATCCTTCAGGACGGCGTTGAGGCTACAGAGCAGGAAATAAAGGACTTCTGCCTCGCGCGCATGGCTAAGCATAAGTGCCCGAGATATGTCGACTTCGTGGACAGCTTCCCGATGAACGCCGCAGGTAAGATTCTCAAGTACAAGATGAGAGAGCAGGCTGTCGAGAAGCTCAAGCTCCACAATGCAGACAGCATAGTTACAGCATAAAAATTAAGCTGCCAAGTTTTTTGCTTGGCAGCTTTTTGTTTTTATACTCCGTATGTAGCTCTGTATTCGAGCATTTTGTCGAGGTATTCCTTGCCG
>CAMHBN010000188.1 GCA_946183385.1 uncultured Ruminococcus sp. | reverse complement strand
GAAGATGATACTCGGCTGGCGACGGCCCGGAAAAGTATTTCAATGCCGGCACAAAAGTTAAACGGAAGTCGATGACTTCCGTTTAATTGTATTTGGGCCAATAGCTCAGTTGGTCAGAGCATCCGGCTCATAACCGGACGGTCCGGGGTTCGAGTCCCTGTTGGCCCACCAGGCGGGGAGCCCCCGCTGGCAAGTTCGCGCTCCACTTTATAGTGGAGCGTTTGTCTTTTTCCGCGCTTCTTAACTATTTGTATATGTAACGTGTTCGCTTTGAGCGGGCGCGCGCGGTTCGCGTTGCTGCTCGTGCCTCGCTTACATTGTACGAAACGATAGCTTGTTATCGCGCACTATTGCGTATCAGAATCGTTCCACACTAATGCTGCTCAGCAATGCTGAGCGGCATTGTTCATTGTTCACTTAATATGAAGAAACCCGCCTTATCGGCGGGTTTTGTTTTGTCAGCGTTTCTTATAAATGACCAGCTCGGGGTTTTCTCCGTCCTTTTCATAGGTAGCGACCAACAGGAAATCCATATTGGCGAGCACTCCGAAGCACCTGTCTCCGCCAAACTCACATTCGAGCTGTGTACCGAGATAGGTCGTGTTATCATCCAGAAACTTCACAGTTGCGCCGTTTGGCAGCCTGTACGGGAGATTGACATAGCTCCCGACAAGAGCGTTCAGCTTCTCGACCTTCGGCATACCCTCGATGTGCAGGTCGTTTATCTCGCCGATAAGCTTCTGCTTGAAGGCTTCAAACTCACCGCCGTCGCTGAGCTCCTCATAGCGCTTCCAGTAGTCGAGCTTCGGGAGCGTATCGCGTAGATAGGCGCGTATCTCTTCCTCGCTGTGACCCTCGCGCGGCATATGCTGAACGCAGACGTCGATGAGGTCGTCGAGATCGCTGTAGGTGTACTCGCCGTCCGCATAGCACCATTTGCAGTAGTTCTCGTTCGGCGAGCCGTCTTTTTCGCGGCTGATTATCGCCTCTTCAAGAGGCATACCGCAGCACTGGCACACCTGCACACGCGGAGCTCCGAGCAGAGTGTTGATAGAGACATCGAACACCTCGGACAGCAGCTTCAGCGTCTCGGTGTTCGGGACAGTCTCGCCGTTTTCCCAGCGCGAGACAGCCTGACGGGTCACGAAGACCTTTTCGGCGAGCGCGTCCTGCGACAGTCCCGATTTCGTACGAAGCTCATAGAGTATTTCTTTTGTTTCCATAGCAGTATCCCTCCTTGCTCCTATTATACCGCCCGACGGCTTTTCCGTCAAGCAACGGGCAGTTGCTGCGAGGGATTAATCAACCGTTACGTATTCGAGAATGTCCGCGACCTCGGGCTGCTTCAGCGATTCGGCATAAAGCAGCTCATAGGTATTGCTGAAATGCCCGAGCCTTTCGCGGAGCTCCACTATTTCAGCGGCGGTGTCCTCGTCAACGTGCGGGAGCAGCACGAGCGTCTCCACATCCGCGGTGTTGATGTTTATGGGAGCGACGTCATCGAGCGTGAGCGGCGGCTCTGTTTCCGCCTCTGTTTCGGCTTCGGTGCGCGGTTCGGTCTGTTTTTCGGTAGTGACGGCGTTCGTATAGACAGGGTCAGTGACATAGACGTGCTCGCGAATATTCGCGAACGTCGCCTCGCCGATTCCCGATACATTCATCAGCTCCTCAATGTTGAGAAAGCGCCCGTGCTCCTCGCGGTAGGCGACGATTTCGGCGGCGAGGTGCTCGCCTATGCCGCTGAGCTGAGTGAGCTCCTCGGCGGTCGCGGAGTTGATATCGAGCAGCAGAAAGGTGGTCGTAGACTCAATTTTTACCGTAGTCGGAGCGGCAGCTGCCTTGGTCGTATACACCGATGATACGACGGTTGAAGCCTCTGCCGAGTCCGTAATGATGACGGCTTCCCTGTCCTCATTGCGGTATCCGTCGGCGAAACGCCACACCGCCGAGCCCGCGAGCATTATGCCCGCGGAGATTATCAGTATTGCTTCTTTGCTGCGGTTTTTCGGCATATCCTCACCGCCTTGTGTTGAAGATTATGTCAGCTTATATCTCCCACTCGTCGCAGAGCTTGTTTATCGCCTCGGTGAGCTTGCGCATATCCGCATTCGCTCTGCCGTCGGAGAGCTTGATAAGGCGCGAGAGCCTGTCTGACGCGGAAACGAGGTCGCTGTATGCGACGCTGACATTGCCTTGGCGCTCCTTCTTCGGGAGCGGCATCGGCTCGGCGTCAACTGTTATCTCGCCCGATATGAGGTCGAATTCGGCTCCGCTGTAGGGAGCGTAAACGTCCGCACCGAGCTCCTCGCGCAGGTGCTCGGCGAAGCTGTCGGCGGAGGTCATCTCGCCGTGGTTGATGAAGAACTTCTTCACGCCGCTGACTGCGCGCGCCCAGTCGGTCAGACCGTTCACATCGGCGTGACCGCTGACACCGGGAAGCTGCTTTATCTCGGCTGCGACCTTGACAGTCTCGCCGAAGAGCTTGACCTTCTTCGCCCCGTCGATGAGCGCTCGACCGAGGGTGTTGGCTGCCTGATAGCCGACGAAAAGTATCGTATTTTCGGGCTTCCAGAGGTTGTGCTTGAGGTGGTGCTTGATACGTCCCGCCTCGCACATACCGCTCGCGGAGATGATGACCTTCGGGCGTGTATCCTCGTTAATAGCGCGGGAATCGTCGCTCGTGACAGTGCGTATCAGCCCGTCGAAGGTGATGGGATTTATACCGCGGCGCACGAAGGATAGAGCCTCCTCGTCGTAGCAGCTCTCGCGGTTGTTGATGAAGATGTCGGTAGCCTCGTTGGCGAGCGGGCTGTCCACGTAGACGGGGAAGTCGTCGTGACCGTTTACCAGTTCCTCGTGCTTTATCTGGCGCAGGAAGTAGAGCATCTCCTGCGTTCTGCCGACTGCAAACGACGGTATGATGACGCTTCCGCCGCGGTCAAACGTGGTCTGGAGCACCAGTGTGAGAGCCGTCACGTAGTCGGTGGGACGGTCGTGCACGCGGTTGCCGTAGGTGGACTCCATAACAACGTAGTCGGCGGAGTCGATGAACTGCGGGTTGCGGATAAGCGGCTGGTGAACGTTGCCGATATCGCCCGAGAACACGACAGTACGCGTCTCGCCGTCCTCGGTCATGGTGAGGATGATGCTTGCCGAGCCGAGGAGGTGTCCCGCGTCGCGGAAGGAGATAGTGATACCCTCGGATATCTCGGTGGGAGTCTCGTACTCATGCGGCACGAACAGCTCAATTGCGCCAATGGCGTCGTCCATGGTGTAGAGCGGCTCGTAGTCGTCCTCGCCGCGGCGCTGAGCCTTTCTGCTGCGCCATTCGGCTTCAAATTCCTGTATGTGCGCACTGTCGCGGAGCATAACGCTGCAAAGGTTGGCAGTGGCGGTCGTGGAGTGTATCGGACCGCTGAATCCGCCCGCATAGAGCAGGGGGAGCAGTCCCGAGTGGTCGATGTGAGCGTGCGTGAGGAGCACGAAGTCGATATCGGCGGGAGCAACGGGCACCTGAACGTTCTTGAGGACGTCCTCGCCCTGTTCCATTCCGAAATCGACAAGGAACTTCTTGCCGCAGGCTTCGATATATGTGCAGCTGCCCGTGACCTCATGGGTAGCGCCGATGAACATCATTTTCATGGTAATGCCTCCAAAATATCTTTTATGTAATTATACCATATTAAAATGCAAAAGTCCATAGCTATTTGTGAATTTGTTTTGCATTGCGAAATCGTGCCAAATATGATATAATATAAAGTACTGTTGGAATACGGGAAGGAGCAAAAATGAACGGATACATGATAAGACCGCTCGGTGCGGACGAGCGCGGCGTGCTCGGCGACTTCCTGTACGAGGCGATATTCATACCCGAGGGAGTTTCTCCGCCGCCGAGGGAGATAATCGACCGCCCCGAATTGCAGGTCTACGTTGAGGGCTTCGGCACCCGCCGCGGGGATATCGCGGTCTGCGCGGAGCTCGGCGGGCGGATAGTCGGCGCGGCATGGAGCCGCATAATGGACGATTACGGTCACATCGACGACGATACGCCCTCGCTCGCGATATCGCTGTATAGCGAGCACCGCGGCAGGGGCGTCGGCACGGAGCTCATGCGGGCTCTGCTCGCGGAGCTGAAAAGCGCGGGCTTCGGACAGGTGTCGCTCTCGGTGCAGAAGGCGAACTACGCGGTAAAGCTCTACCGCAAAACGGGCTTCGTCACCGTTGACGAAAACGCCGAGGAATACATAATGTTACGTGCTTTACAGAACGACTAATTGATACGGATGGTAGGGGACGGCGTCCTCGACGTCCCGCTGTAGGGGCGGATATTATCCGCCCGCAAACAAACGGCATTGTAACACTGCGCGGAATAATTCCGCGGGCGAGAAATTGCGGAACGGAAGCAGGGGAGGCTCTCTACAACAGAGTTGCATATAGCTGCGAAATCCAAATCAAAGATTTGGTACGCA
>CAMHBN010000187.1 GCA_946183385.1 uncultured Ruminococcus sp. | reverse complement strand
GCCATATCCGTTATCTGGTCGAGCACGATACTGCTCCTGCCGTTGGGCTTGAGCTTGACAAGGTTGTTGTTTTCGGGCTCGGGCTGGTCGCCGTAGAGCTTGTTGTACCTGTCCTTGAGGCGGGGTATCATCTTTTCGAGGGTGATACCGCCGTAGCCTATCGAGGCGAAGAAGTCCTCGAGCGTCTCGCAGTTGTGGCGCTTGAAGTCGTCCTGCAAGAACTCACCGAGCTTGTCCTCGGGGACGTTTATATGGTAGCGCTTGAACGTGCGTTCGAGCTCCGCCTTGCCCTCGACGATGTTCTCATCGCGGCGTTCCTTCTTGAACCAAGAGCGTATCTTTGCGCGGGCGTCGTTGGTCTGCACGATATTGAGCCATGCGCGGTTGGGTCCCTTGTCGGGGTCCTTGGTGGTGATTATCTCGCATATCTGACCCGTCTGGAGCTCATAGTCGAGCGGCACTATCTTGCCGTCTACCTTGGCGCCGATGGTCTTGTGACCTATCTCTGTGTGTATGCGGTAGGCGAAGTCGATGACGGTCGAGCCCATTGGCAGGTCGATGGACATACCCTTGGGCGTCATAACGACGATGTCCTCGGGAGCGAGGTCGGTCTTGATTATGCGGACAATCTCCTCGACGTCGTCGGAGGTCTGCTGCGCTTCGATGACCTGACGCACCCACGCGAGCCTGCTCTCCATCTTGTCCTTGCCGCGGATTCCCTCCTTGTACTTCCAGTGAGCGGCGATACCGTACTCGGCGGTCTCGTGCATATCCCACGTGCGTATCTGTACCTCGAAGGGTATGCCCTCCTTGCCGAGGACGGTCGTATGGAGCGACTGGTACATATTCGCCTTAGGCGTGGAGATATAGTCCTTGAAGCGGTTCGGGAGCGGGCGGAATATATCGTGTATCAGACCGAGCACGTTGTAGCACTCGGCGATGGTGGTAACGATTATCCTTACGGCGTATTTGTCGTATATTTCGTCGATGTCCTTGTGGTTGAGGAATATCTTCTTGTAAATGCTGTAGATGCTCTTTACGCGACCCTCTATCATGGGCGGCTCGGCGAAGTCCTCCTGCTTGAAGCGGCGTGCGATACGCTCCTGTATCGTGACGATGAACTCCTCTCGCTCCTCCTTCTTGGTCTCGAGGATATGGTCTATCTCCGAGTAGGCGAACGGGTCGAGGAAGCGGAACGAGAGGTCCTCGAGCTCCTCCTGTATAGCTCTGATACCGAGGCGGTGAGCTATGGGAGCGTAGATGTTCATAGTTTCAAGTGCGGTAGCTCTCTGCTTCTCGATGGGACGGTATTTCAGCGTGCGCATATTGTGCAGGCGGTCGGCGAGCTTGATTATCATTACGCGGATATCCTGCGACATCGCAAGGAGTATCTTTCGGATATTCTCAGCCTGCTGCTCCTCCTTGGTGTTCATGGGTATCTTGCTCAGCTTTGTCACGCCGTCTACGAGCATAGCCACGTCCTGTCCGAAGCGCTTTTTGAGGTCGTCGAGCGTGGCGGGCGTGTCCTCGACAACGTCGTGGAGCAGAGCCGCGCAGATGGTGTCGGTGTCCATACCGAGCTCGAGCAGTATATACGCTACAGCGAGCGGGTGGATGATGTAGTCCTGTCCCGACGAGCGCTTCTGTCCCTCGTGAGCCTTCGCCGCGAATTCGTACGCGGAGATTATCTTGCTCATGTCGTACTGCTTGTCGTCCTTGAGTATCTTCTGGATTATCTTTTCAATGGTGAAATTCTCGTCGTAGTCGGGGATAGAGTCGATGACCTCCCTTGCCTGCACGGAATCTGCAGTTGACGGGATAGGGACTGCAATGTCCTTGTGCTGTTCGTTGTTTTTGGTGTCGCCTATCATTTTTCTCCTCCTCTGACTTTCCCTGAAAGCCCGTCAAGTATCCCTCTCAGCCTGACGAGTATCGGCGCAGATTCAAGCTGTGCCTTCTGATTTACCTTTATCCTGCTTATTATCGAGCCTGCGGGCGATATCCGCACGAGCCCGAGTTCCCGCAGAGCCTCTGCCGCGACGCAGAAGCAGCAGTAGTTTATCCTCGGGTCGGCGAGCCGCAGATAGAGCGTATCCATCGGTATGCCCTCCTCGGGGATAGCCTTGTATATCTTCGTGAACGCCTCCCTCGACGGGTACATCCACGGGTAGTGGTTGTCGGGCAGAGCCTCTCCGCGCGTGAAAGCCTCGAACGAGCCGAGCGCGTTGAAGTACCTGCTCTGCTCAAAGCCGTGAAGGCGTATGTCGCTCACGTATATGCTTACCGAAACATTGCCCTTGTATTCGTTCGTGCCGAGCGTCACTATCATATCGCAGACATCGCCCTCGCTGACGGTGAGCTCCTGCGGGCTCTTCCTGAAAATGAGGGCGTCGGCGGTGGTGTAGCCGAACTTTATCTTCAGCTTCGAGTGTATACCGCCCGATAGCGGCACTATCGAAGTTATCGTTACGTTCTCCATGTAGAAGAGCGGCTTCTCGTTGCCCATACCGTAGGGCTCGAGCACGGAAAGTCCCTCGATATTCTGCACCGTCAGCTCCTGCGGAGTCACGGGAGCGTCCGCGCGGAGCTCCGCGGGCGGCATTGTCGGGAAGCTCTCAGCCGCATACTGCTCAATCAGCCTGCGGAACTCGTCCGCCTGTCCCTCTTTTATCGTGAAGCCGCCCGCTCCCGGGTGACCTCCGAACTTTTCGAGGACATCGGCGGCGGCAGTCAGCGCACCGAAAATGGAGAATTCGCCGAATGAGCGAGCCGAGCCGCGCACCTCGCCGTCCTCCTCGGAGGCGATGAAGCACGGCTTTCCGAACTGCTCCATTATGCGCGAGGCGACAATGCCGATAACGCCGTGGTGCCAGCCCTTGCCGCATAAGAATATCACGCGTCCGCGCACGAGCGACGGGTCGGCTTCTATCATTGAGTATATGTCCGCGACGATGTCGTTTTCAGCCTGCTTGCGCTCGGTGTTGAGCCTGTCGAGCTCCGCGGCGAGCTCAGTCGCACGTTCCTCGTCCTCGCAGAGGAAGAGCTCCAGCGCTGTCTTCGGCGAGCCGAAGCGTCCCGCGGCGTTTATCCTCGGAGCGAGCCCGAAGCCTATCGAATGGGCATCGCAGTGCTTGTCCGTGATCCCGCTGACCTCTTTCAGCGCGATGAGAGCGGGTCTGTCGGAGTTGTCAATCAGCTCCATACCGTAGGAGACGATGAACCTGTTCTCACCCGTGAGGCTGACGATGTCAGCAACCGTCGCTATAGCCGCGAGGTCGCCGAACTGCTCGAGCGCCATCGTGTAATCGCCGCCGTCGAGCGCGGCTACGAGCTTGAGCGCGATAACGGCTCCGCAGGCGAATTTGAAAGGGGAGAAGCAGTCGCGGCGGTGCGGGTCAACGACAGCCTCCGCCTTCGGCAGAGCCTCGCCCTGCTGGTGGTGGTCGGTAACTACGAGCTTCATGCCCGACGTGTATATGTACTCAGCCTCGGAAATGGCGGAAATACCGTTGTCAACGGTGATTATCAGCTGTACTCCGTCGTCGCTGAGCTTATCTATCGCATTCTTGTTCAGACCGTATCCCTCGGAGCGCTCGGGAATGTAGCAGGTCACGTCCGCGCCTGCCTCTGCAAGATAGGAGTAGAGTATCGCGGTCGCCATAACGCCGTCGCAGTCGTAGTCGCCGTAGACGCAGATACGCAGACCCTCGTCTATTGCGGAATTTATCGTATCCGCCGCCTCCTGCATATCCTTTATCAGAAACGGGTCGGACAGCGAGTCCGTGTTCATACTGCCGGCGACATGCTCGGGCGAGGAATACCCCTTGGATACGAGTGCGGCGGCTGTCAGCGAGCTGACTCCGCACCCGAGCATCAGTTTTGAGACGAGCTCCCTCTGCGGGACGCTGATACTCCATTTTTTCATAGAAAAGTGCTCCTTACGAATACAGTTATACATTATATATTATACCATCAAGGAGGCTTGTTTTCAATAGCGGCAGTAAAAATCGTCATATTATCCGAAAAGGTTGAGAATTATTTGACAGCCTTTTCCTACGCAAAAAAGGACGCCCGAAGGGGAGCCCCCTTTGGCGGAATCGCAGGTTACCAAATATGAGCCGTTACTTTACGGCTCGGTAGCCCGCTTTTTCCGTTAAGGGGAGCAGCCTAAAGGACGTCCTTGCTGTTGATTCCTAATGTAGGGGCGGATATTATCCGCCCGCACATCATAGACGTAATATGGAACAACGTTGTGTAGGGGCGGGCGTCCTCGCCCGCCCGCAGGCATATGACAAATCTAAGGGACGCCGAGGGCGGCGTACCATACAAATATGCGTTTTGCGTGTGTGGATGATATCCGCCCCTACACAATGCTTTCGAGCTTTACGCGGAGCTTCTTTATTATCCGCTTTTCGAGGCGCGAGATATACGACTGCGATATCCCTATCGTGTCCGCGACCTCCTTCTGCGTCATCTCTTTGCCGTTTATCAGCCCGAACCT
>CAMHBN010000186.1 GCA_946183385.1 uncultured Ruminococcus sp. | reverse complement strand
CCTGCAAAAAGGCATACCCGACCCCAAGCGCGTGGACGAGGTGCTCGAAATGGTGGGGCTTAAAGACGCGGGAAAGAAGCCCGTTGCCAAGTTCTCGCTCGGTATGAGACAGCGTCTCGGCATAGCGGGAGCTCTGCTCTCCAAGCCCGAGATAATGGTGCTCGACGAGCCCGTCAATGGTCTCGACCCCGAGGGCATAATCGAGATACGCAATATGCTCAAGCGCTTCAACGAGGAGGACGAGGTCACTATCCTCATATCCTCGCATATCCTCGCCGAGCTCTCGCAGCTCTGCACGGACTATATGTTCATTCGCCACGGAAAGCTCCTGCAGACGCTGTCGGCGGAGGAGCTCCACAAGATGTGCGGTGAGTACTACCATATCCACACCGACAACGACCCGCTCGCACTCGTGACGCTGCAAAACAAGCTCGGCATCAAGGACTGCGACGTGCTCAAGGACGGCAGTATCCGTCTGTTCGAGAGGCTCGACGAGCTGCCGCTCATATCGAAAACGCTGTACGAGAACGGTCTTCTGCCCACGACCCTGCACGTCCACGAGGCAGACCTCGAATCTTACTATATGAAACTGGTAGGTGGTGACAATGACGAACATAATCAAGGAAATGCTGAGACAGACAAGGCGTGACAAGCTGCTGTGGCTCGGCGCGGTGTATATCGGAGTTATGCTCGGAGCTATGTTCAGCGATAACGGTCTGACGACCGATACGGGCAGCAGCTTCTTCGGCTTCGCTATGCAGACGCTGTACATTATGATACCTCTTATTCTCGGGACAATGGCAGCCCGAATATGCGGAGCCGATCTCCGCGACAAGACCGCCAACTACGAGCTCCTATTCGGCAAGAAGCGCTGGGAGGTCTACTTCGGCAGGTTCATCGCCTCCTTTATCGCGTGCTTCACGGTGATGACCGTGATATTCGCCATAGTTATCATACTCCCGACCGCTCTCAACGGCTGGGGAGAGAGCCTGACCGCCCGCAATGCCGCCGCTCATTTAGCGCTGGTATACCCGATAATGTTCAGGATACTGTGCTTCTTCACGGCTTTCACCTTCCTGTGCAGGAACGACATCATCGCCTTCGTTGTCGCCATTGTCGGCACGCTGATGTGTTTCGTGTTCGTCTTCGCGATGTCGCAGCTGGCTGATATCGAGCTCACGTGGCACCTCGCGCTCAGCGACCTGATGCACCTTATGGACTTCTCGAACACAACGCAGGGCTTCGCTGACGGCAAGGACATCACCGTATTCAAAGCCCCGATAGAGACTGCGGCGGCTGTGCGCTCGCTGCTTGCCTCGTTCGGGATAGGCTCGTTCTGGCTCTTCGGCGGCTATATGCTCTACCGCAAGAGCGACATATCGTAAGGAGGGACTGCTATGCTCGATATTATGCGATTTCAGTTCCGTCAGCTGATAAGGAAAAAGATAGTGTACGCTCTCAGCCTGCTGATTTTTGCGGTACTGTTCATGATAATGTTCTTCAGCGGCACAGCCGAGGAGCCCGTCACTACCGCGTCCGAATTCGCACCTGAAATGCTGTCAATATTCATAGGCTGTGCGGCTCTCGCGGCGGGCTCGCTGGTGGGAATGGTAAGCGGCGACGATATGTCCGACAAGACCATAAACCACGAGATAATGGCGGGCAGGAGCCGTGCCGCGTCCTATCTCGGGCGCGTGATACCCGTGCTCATTGCCGCTCCGATAGTTTCGCTGATAGTGTACGGAGCTCCCTTCCTGCTGTACGGCAAGCTTTACGGCTGGGGAGACACCCTCCCCGCCTCTGTGGTGCTGACGCGGTGTCTGCTCGCAATGCTGCCCATGCTGAGACTTTGTGCCTTTATGGCGATGCTGACATTCATTACTAAAAACGCCTTGATTACTGTTACGGCGGCAATGGCACCGAGCTTCGTCACCATCGGTCTTGCAACGGGCGCGGCGCAGTCATCGGCTATCTTCGGCAAGCTCATGGAGCGTCCGTGGCTTCTCAGCGTTGCAGACCTCGCGTACTACGGCTCGTTCGACAGCTGGTACACCTACGACCTCAATATGAATATGTACTACATCTTCTACCCGTCTATCCCCGCGGAGAACCTCGCTCTGACGGTGATACTCTCACTCGCGATGACGGCGGTGTACCTCGTCATCGGCTATCACTACTTCCACTACGATGATATGAACTGAAAGGAGGCGGCACATTATGAAACTATGGGACATTATAAGAATATTCGCGTGTATCGCCTTCTGCGGCGTGCTGTGGTGGGCAGCTGAACGCGCTGAAAAGGTGAAAAGCCCGAAATGGCGCATACTGTGGCTGTTAGTGCCTCTGCTCGCCCTGCCGATAGATAAGCTCGGACCTGAGCTGTCGCTTCTGCCGCTGTACATAGGCGCGGTAGTGGCATTCTGCGGCTTCTTCATGCAGAAAAAGCAGGCAAAGCGAGCTCTTGCTCTCGCGGGTGCGGCTTGCATGGCGGTGAGCTTTCCCGTCAGCCTGCTGAATCCGCGCTACCGTGCGCACGACTTCAAGGGCGACTTCGAGGAGCTCTACGCCTGTATGCGCGAGCACTACGTCCTCACCGAGCATAAAGGCATTGACTGGGACGCTCTCTACGACGAGTATCAGCCCATTTTCGCCGACATCGACGACAGACAGGACGTCGGCGCGAATGCTATCGCGTGGGGAAAATTCTGCGGCGAGTTCCACGACGGACACGTCGGCTACGTTTACAGCAGGGACGCCGTCGGCGACGTAAACAAGGCACTGAGAGAGGCTCTCGGCAATGACTACGGTCTCGCGGTAATGCACTGCACGGACGGCAGCTTTGCGGCGGTAAACATCGATGACAGCCTCTCCGCTTACGGCATCCACAACGGCACAGTCATCACCGCTTGGGACGGCAAGGCTCCCGACAAGGTGAGCAAGTCCTCACCGCTGTATGACTGCAATATCTTCTCCTACGACGAGGATGACGAGGAGGCAAACTTCGAGATAGGCAGCTTCCCCGACATCGACAACGAGATATTCTGGAGCGGCATTTTCGCGGCGGGTATCGGCGGAGACACGGTCGAGGTCACATATATTGCCGACGACGGCTCGGAGCAGACTGCACAGCTCCCGAAAATTGGCGGCTACTTTGACCGCTTCAAGGCTACCCTCGATATCATCAACGGCGGCGTGAAGGCGGGCAACCTCCGGTGGATGAGGCTCGACGACACCACGGCTTGCCTGCGTATCAAGGGCATGAGCTACGACACGAATTCCTACAATTCCTCTGACGACGACGCCTACGACGAGATGAAGGACGAGATACGCGAGACCATACTCAGCTATCAGTCCGAAGGCGTGAAGAACGTCGTCATCGACCTGCGTGGCAACGGCGGCGGCTCGCCACACATGGTCAACGGCGTGCTTTCGATGTTTGCTCCCAAGGGCGAGCACTACTGCCTCACCAATGCCGTGTGGGACAGGGAGAACGCCTGCTGGGCAAAGGACGAAGACGGAAACTACGTCAGGGGCGACGATATCACCTATCAGGGCGAGGAGCTCCTCGGCGACGGCAGGGTCGTTCTCATCGTCAACTCGCAGAGCGTCAGTGCCGCGGATATGATGACCAAGGAGGCGGAGGCTCTCGGTAATATGACCGTTATCGGCTTCACTTCGCCCAACGGCTCGTCGCAGGCTGTAGGACAGAAGCGCGCGCGGAACGGCAGTATCAGCTTCTCGAACTGTATCGTCCTCGACAGCGACGGCGGCATAATGATAGATTCGGGCACCGACAGGCAGAGCTCCGACGGCGACGGCGTGCAGATAGTGGCGTTCGACTCCGAGGCGATAAGCGCTCTCTTCGACAGCGGCGAGGACTACCTCCTCGATAGGGCGCTTGAAATGCTGAAATAACGAAAAACACAACCTGTAGGGGCGGCGAAACGGCGCCTCTACATCATAACCTTCACGGGCGCACACTGTGCGCCCCTACAGGGGGGGCTTGACAAATGCGGGCAATTGTGGTATCATTGTCCTATACAGCAAAGCTATGACGAGGAAGGCTTTATCCGAAGCACTGTTTTCAGAGAGCTGCCGCACGGTGCGAGGCAGCAGCAGTCGGGATAACGCACACCGCCTCCGAGCTCGCCCAATAAGCGACGGGTGCTCCCGTTACAGAGCCAATGAGATACGGAGCCGCGCTCCGTGTGAATCAGGGTGGAACCACGGTATATTATCGTCCCTTGTGTCTGGATACAGGCGTGAGGGGCGTTTTTTGCTTTCTCTGATATCAAAGCTGAAAAAGAGGTGATTTAATGGATCAGATACGCTATAATGAACGTGAAGAGGCTTTCGAGATAACTTATAAGCTATGGGAAAAGGATATGACCGTCCGCTTCTACGTGGACGAACAGAAGGTCATCATAGATAATATAAGTGAGATAGCCCGGAAGCTGGAAAAGGTCAATACCGGCAAAAAGCAGATAGCTCAGACTATCGCGGAAGCCGGCTTCTACAAGGGCTT
>CAMHBN010000185.1 GCA_946183385.1 uncultured Ruminococcus sp. | reverse complement strand
ACTCGTCGATGGCGAGGTCTACCTGATGAGCAACGTCGCCGTCTCCCGTGCAGACGATAGCCTTCACGCCCGCCGCCTTGAAGCGGTAGGTAAAGTCGTGCTGGACGAGCTGATTCGTCGCGGGGATAACGATAGCTCCGAGCTTATGGAGCGCGATTATCGAGAACCAGAACTGGTAGTGCCTTTTGAGGACGAGCATTACCCTGTCGCCCTTCTTTATGCCCTTGGACTTGAAGTAGTTCGCGGTCATATTGGAGTATTTTTTGATGTCGGCAAAGGTGAAGCGGCGCTCCTCCATCTCGTTGGAAACGTAGATGAGAGCCGTCTTGTCGGGACATTTCGCCGCCAGTCCGTCCACGACGTCGAAGCCGAAGTTGAAGGTCGCCTCATTCTTGAACTTTATGCTCGTGAGAGCGCCGTTCTCGTCGGTCTCGCACTCGACGAACTTATCGGCGACAGGGTCCTTGATATTGGCAAGGTCGAAGTTGGTGACGCCGGGGAGAATTACGGGCTCGAGATTGGAGATAGCGTGTGTGGGCTTCTCGTTCTGACCGAATACAACGGCGTAGAATCGGCACTCGTGCCCGCCGACTGCCCATTCGTCGTGAGGCTCGGAGCTGTCGTAGTAGATGGAGTCGCCCTCGCCGAGCACCTCGACGTTGTCGCCGACCTGCACCTTGAGCTGTCCGCTGATGATGATGTCGAGCTCCTGACCCTCGTGGGTGTGCGGGTGCGGCACGCGGAATTTCTCGTCAACGTAGGGTATGGTAACGAGGAAGGGCTCGCCTATCTTGTTGCGGAATTTCGGGGCAAGGCGGAGATAGCTCAGGCCCTTTCTTCTCGCGATGGGAAGTCCCTCGCCCGCTCTCGTGATATCGAAGCTGTTGATACGCGGAGATTCGCCCTCCATGAGGTCGGCGATCTCGACGCCGCATACGTTCGCGAATTTGTAGATGAACGTGAAGCTGAAATCCTTCGCCCCGCCCTCGTAGGCGAGGTACTCATAAGTGGATATACCGACCTTTTCAGCCATTTCCTCGGGAGTCAGCCCCACCGATTCGCGCGTGAGCCTGATTCGCTCCGCGACCTCTCTTATCTTAAATTCGGGATTCATTGTACTGCTCACTGCAAGCCTGCTCCTTTCTCAGATACAGCCCCTTTTCGCGGGACTTCAAGCCTATTTGATATTTAACGCTTTAAAGCAAAATCGTCTCTGTGCTTAGATACAAATTATTATACCACCGTTGCCGCTTTGTGTCAACTGCCGCACTGTTATATTACACAGCGTAATATCGCAAAGGAATATTCACTTTTGTATTTCCGTGAGATTTTACCGAAAGTAGCATTTCTTTTAATTATCGCGATTTTTCATAATACAGAGCTGATAATCCGCGGATAATACTACTGTTTGTATTATAAATCGTTGTACAAAACGTAGATTTTTGTTGTGTAAAACGCCAAATCTTACCATCTCCCCTTTAAAATAATGTGTGAGTGTGATAGAATGAAAGTAAGAAACGGCAGGTTCAAACGCGTGAAAGGAGGTGCGGTACAATGCTTGGAATGAGAATATTCAAGAAGACCTATTCGCTTGCTCTGGCGCTGTCTATCGTGTGCTGCGTATCCCCTCTCGCATTTCTCACCGCCTCCGTAAACGGCGATAATTCCCCGCAGGTCACTCAGGAAGACCTCCAGTCACTTGCCAGAGAGATCGCTGTCATGGTCAACGAGGCAAGGGTCGAGAACGGCTTGAAGCCGCTCTACGTCGTCCCCCACCTCTCCGACTATTCACACGTTCGCGTCAGAGAATCAGTTCACAAGTTCAGCCACAACAGACCCACGCCCGAGGAGCTCTCGACAGGCGTGATCGACAACGAATCGGGCGACAACTTCGACCAGTACCTCATGGACGAGAATTATCCCTACCTCAAGGCGGCAGAGAACCTCGCAGCAGCTGAGGATCCGTGTACCGCCTACGACGCTTTCGAGCAGTGGCGCAACTCCGACGAGGGACACTGGGAAGCCATCCTCGACCCCGATATGACCCACATGGGCGTCGCCGTGACCTACGAGCACAAGGACCGCAATTCCGACATATACAGAAACGACCCGTACGAGTGGTACTGGGAAATACTGCTGATACAGGTCCAGAAGGACCCCGACCACGCTCTGCTTGTGGATAACCCCGACCAGCCCGGCAAGAAAATGAGAGTTTACACCACCGACATCGAGCTCGACGGACAGTATCTCCCCACGCTGTATGAGATTGTCCCCGAATCTACGGGCGACCTCTCGGGAGACGGCGTTGTAGATTCATTCGATTACATCACAATACTCAAGTATATCGAATATCAGGACGCTCTCAGCAAAATGAGAGCCGGCAAGGAATACGACGAGGAACTGATAAACCACCCGATAAGCTTCAACGCGCTCCAGATAGAGGCGGCTGACTGCTTCAGGGACGGCGTCATCAACGTCAATGACGCGAAGGTATTGCAGAAGTTCATACTCGGCGAAGTCAAGACCCTGCCTTACGAATTCTCATAGGATACTAATTGAAAAGGTGTGTTCATAAAGAGGACAGCAGACCCGTTTGTAAGCATTTTGCGGGTCTGCTGTCCTTTTTGGCGGGGAGCCCCCGCGGGCGATTCGCGCGGTCGCTCGGCGCGGTGTCCGCGCTGCCGATTCACGCGGACGCTCGTAAACTCGCTCACCTGTACAAACCACAAGTTTGTCTCCGAGTGCCTTACCAATTCAGATTTGTTCCCCGCCGAAAGCAGACTATGCCATTTGCACAAAGTAAGCGAGCTTGCGAGCGGCAACGAAGTTCGGGGTCAGGGGAACTGTGTTCCCCTGCAGGGTCTGGGACAGCGTCCCAGCGGATTCCAAAGGCAGAGCCCTTGCAGTATTTTTTATAAAAAAGTAGTGACATATCCATAAATGTGTGATATAATATATGTGTATACCCATTTTGGCAAAATTTAGGCAAAGGACGTGCTCACTATGTCTGTAAACTATGACGTTATAATCGCAGGCTGCGGCGCTGCGGGACTCTACGCTGCCATCAACCTGCCCTCGGAACTCAATATCCTCATCCTCTGCAAGCGCGAGCTGCCGCTGTGCAACTCTATGCTCGCTCAGGGCGGTATCGCGGGCGTTTACAACTCGCCCACCGACAACATACAGTACCACCAGAACGATACGATGATAGCGGGCGGCTTCAAGAACAACGTTGACGCCGTACACACCCTCGTCAGCGAAGCCGCTCAGGACATCGAGCGCATTATCGAGCTCGGCGTTGACTTCGACAAGAACCCCGACGGCACCTACCACCGCACCCTCGAAGGCGGTCACAGCCACCACCGTATCTTCCACCATGCCGACTCCACGGGCAAGGCTATCACGACTACCCTGCTCGACACCGTGAAGAAGCTCCCGAACGTGACAATTATGGAGAATACCATTATGTGCGCGGTGAAGCAGACCTCCACGGGCTATTCGGCTTTCCTCAAGACCATCGACGACGAGTACCTCACCGCAAACTGCCACTATATGATACTCGCGACGGGCGGTATCGGAAGAGTGTACCAGTTCACGACAAATTCCGCCATTGCTACAGGCGACGGCATTACCTTCGCCTACGAGATGGGCGCGAAGATAAAGAACCTCAGCTACGTGCAGTTCCACCCGACTGCGTTCAACAACCGCGCGACCCGTGAGTGCTTCCTCATCTCCGAGGCTGTACGCGGCGAGGGAGCTTACCTCCTCAACTGCAAGAAGGAGCGCTTCATGCACAACTATGACGAGCGCCTTGAACTCGCTCCCCGTGACGTCGTATCGCACTCGATAATCCTCGAATCGCGCAAGCAGAAGTCCACCGACTTCTACCTCGATATAAGCTACAAGGACAGCGAGTTCCTCAAAAAGCGCTTCCCGATGATATACAAGAACCTGCTCGATCAGGGCTGGGACCTCACAAAGGGACCCGTGCCGATATTCCCCTGCCAGCACTACCTCATGGGCGGTATCGACGTTGACAAGAACTCGGAAACGACGCTCCCCAATCTGTACGCGTGCGGCGAGTGCTCGCACACGGGCGTACACGGCGGCAACCGTCTCGCCAGCAACTCGCTTCTGGAGGCTCTCGTATTCTCGCGCCATGCCGCGCTGGATATAGCCTCTAAGATGGCGAATGCTCCCAAGGAGTTCGAGGAGGCGGAGTTCGACGCTCACCTCGGCGCTGACCGCATACCCAAGGGCATACGCACCGAGACCCGCAGGATAATGCAGGAGAGCCACTTCGTTATCCCCGATAAGAAGGCTGCGGCGGCAGGCTTCAAGCGCGTGAAGGAGATACGCGAGGACCTGCTCAGCGGCGGCTATCTCGTGGACGCGGACTTCGTGCTCGCGAAGTCGATAGTGACAGTCGCGTACATTATTCTCGGCGAGGTTATGCAGTAATCGGGACGCCGAGGGCGGCGTCCCCTACAAACAAACGTCCGCGGAGATTGCTTCCGTTTTGAACAGACTG
>CAMHBN010000184.1 GCA_946183385.1 uncultured Ruminococcus sp. | reverse complement strand
TGGCAGAGGAGGTTCGTTATCGGGAAGTCCCCGTTCGTGATGATGAAGTAGCCGAGCACTCTCTCCTTGAAGTGTATCGGGAGGAAGTAGCTGATATTTCCGCCTGTTTCGAGCGGCTCGGGGTACATCTGACTGCACGGGAAATACTCCACGCAGGTAGTTTCGCCCTTCTCCCATATCAGCGGAGCGCACATCTCGCTGTCGAGTTCGATACTCGCAGACGTATTTGCAAACACCTCCTGCCAGTCCTCCTTGAGGCACAGTGCAAAGCGCTCGCAGTTTATCTCAGCGACGAAGTCCCTGATTACCGCGAAGGTATCGTCTGTATTCTCGGTCTCGGCAAGCCTTGCCGAGAGGATATTGAGCTTGTGGATATTGTCGTTGCTGTCCTCTATCTTGTTGTAGGTGCGCTTGCGGTATTCGCTGAACTCGCTCACGCCGCCGATACCGCCGCAGTTGCAGCCGCAGCTCTCTGTGAATACGCACTCAGCCTCCATGTGCTCGATATCGGGCTCACTGCCGCTGACGATGTCGAGCAGCACGCTGCACGCCGCGCTTCCCGCACGGTCGAGCGGACGCTTTACAGATGTGAGCGCAGGACAGTAATTGCGTGCACTGTAGGTATTATCGAAGCCCGTAACAATGACGTCGAGCGGCACGCAGAAGCCGTACTTCTCGAGCGTGCTGACAGCCGTCAGAGCCATGGCGTCATTCGCACAGATGAAGGCATCGGGGAGCGCCAGTCCCGAGCTCATATACTGCTCGATGGCAGCTTTACCGTCGTAAGGACGGAACTCGCCGTAGAATATGCGTCCCTCCTCGACGGAAAGACCGTTTTCAGCCATTACCTCGCGGAAGGCATTGAGTCTGTCCACAGCCTCGGGGTTAGACATAGGACCTGAAATATAGTTGAGAGTTTTTGCACCGTGAACTTTAATTGCATGATTTATAATTTCTTTCATGGCGTGGGTGTTGTCAATGCTTACGTTGAAAATTTCGGGGTAATCGGCGCAGTCGAATACGACGGCTGGGAGCTTTGCCTCCTTGACGCTGTTGATGATGCGCTCCTTTACCTTTACGTCGTTGATGGTATTGGTCATGAGTATAACGCCGTCAAACAGTTCGAGATTGGCGACGTCGTACATACTGTACTCACCGATATCGAATATCTTACTGTCGAGCATACCCCCATACGCTGCGAAATACGTTACATTGACCCTGTTTCTTCTTGCAAAATCGTTTATGCCTGTTATGATATTGTTCTGGTACTCTTCATCGAGACCCGCAACAAATACGGCTATATTAACTGTTTTCCCCATAGTTTTCTCCTTTTCACAGAAAAGCATGATGCTTGCAACTAAATTATAGCACTTTTTACCCAATAATGAAAGAGAAAAATACTAATTAAAGTAAATTCGTGAAACTGCACACACAAAGCTGCTCTTTTTTGTTGATTTCGCATATCCCTCCGCTATTTACTTTTTGGCTTTTTTGTGTTAAAATGTATCTGTATGATTTATGGCTTTACAGCTTTATAGCTTTGAATATGCTATGGAAAGGACAGAATCTTATGCCTATTACGGAATTGCTTGAAAGAAACGCACAGCTGTACGGCAGCGACGTCGCTCTCGTCGAGGTCAACCCCGAGATAACCGAAGTCCGCCGCAAGACGTGGAAGGAGTACGAGCTCATCGAGCCCAACCCCGAGTGCCGCTACCGCCGCGAGATAACATGGAAGGTCTTCGACGAGAAGGCTAACCGCTTTGCGAATATGCTCCTCGAGAGGGGCGTGCAGAAGGGCGACAAGGTCGGCATACTGCTGATGAACTGCCTCGAATGGCTGCCGATATACTTCGGTATCCTCAAAACGGGAGCTCTCGCGGTGCCGCTCAACTTCCGCTACACCGCCGACGAGATAAAATACTGCCTCGACCTTGCCGAGGTGGACATACTTATGTTCGGACCCGAATTCATCGGACGCGTCGAGGAGGTAGCCGAGGATATCGGCAAGAACCGCCTCCTCTTCTATGTTGGCGAGGGCTGTCCCTCGTTCGCCGAGCACTACGACAGCAACGTTGCGAACTCGTCGAGTGAAGCTCCCAACATCAAGCTCACCGACGACGACGATGCGGCGATATACTTCTCCTCGGGAACTACAGGCTTCCCGAAGGCTATCCTCCACAAGCACCGCTCCCTCGTTCACTCCGCTAAGTGCGAGCAGAACCACCACGGTCAGACCCGCGACGACGTCTTCCTCTGCATACCGCCGCTCTACCACACGGGCGCGAAAATGCACTGGTTCGGCAGTCTCCAGTCGGGCAGCAAGGCTGTACTGCTCAAGGGCGTGAAGCCGAAGTCGATAATCGAGACGGTGTCGAACGAGCTCTGCACGATAGTATGGCTTCTCGTACCGTGGGCGCAGGATATCCTCGACGCCATCGACCGCGGCGATATCGACCCGTCCGAGTATGAGCTCTCGCAGTGGAGACTCATGCACATCGGAGCACAGCCTGTTCCTCCGTCGCTCATCGCGCGCTGGAAGGAGCACTTCCCGAATCACCAGTACGACACGAACTACGGTCTCAGTGAGTCCATCGGACCCGGCTGCGTACACCTCGGCGTGGAGAATATCCACAAGGTAGGCGCTATCGGCAAAGCGGGCTTCGGCTGGGAGGTCAAGATAGCCGATGAGAACGGCAATACCGTCGAGCGCGGACAGGTCGGCGAGCTTTACGTCAAGGGACCGGGAGTTATGACCTGCTACTACCGCGACGAGAAGGCTACTGCCGAGACTATCAAGGACGGCTGGCTACTCACTGGCGATATGGCTCAGGAGGACGAGGACGGCTTCATCTACCTCGTTGACCGCAAGAAGGACGTCATCATCAGCGGCGGCGAAAATCTCTACCCCGTACAGATCGAGGACTTCCTGCGTGCTCACCCCGCAGTCAAGGATGTGGCGGTAATCGGTCTGCCCGACAAGCGCCTCGGCGAGATAGCGGCGGCGATAATCTCGGTCAAGGACGGCGTCGAGTGCACAGAGGACGAGATAAACGCCTTCTGTCAGAAGATGCCGCGCTACAAGAGACCGCACAAGATAATCTTCGCCGACGTACCGAGAAATCCCACGGGCAAGATAGAAAAGCCGAAGCTCCGCGAGATATACTGCGGCGAGAGCCTCGTTGCCAAACAGATAAAGAATTGACGCAATGGTGCAGGTGGACAGCTCATCTGCACCATTTTAATACGATAAATCACGGAAAGGAAAAAATTATGGAAAATATCGAAGAAGTAAGAGAATATTTCAAGGGCGACAAGTTCGCCACCGACGCGGGCATGGTCATCGACGAGATAGGCGACCACAGTGCCGTGTGCAGTGTCGTCCTCGACGGCAGACACTGCAACGCTATGGGCAATGTAATGGGCGGCGTGCACTACACGCTCGCCGACTTCGCATTTGCCGTAGCCTCGAACTGGCAGAAGACGGGAGTTGTCGGCATAAACAACAGCATTGCCTATCTCTCGCCTGTCAAGGGAAAGAAGCTCATCGCGCGTGCGACCCTCATCAAGGACGGACGCACCACCTGCGTTTACAGCGTGGACATCACCGACGACCTCGGCACAAAGGTCGCCAACGTGCAGTGCATGGGCTTTCACGTTAAGTAACAAGGGGCTCTGCCTTTCGTGGGACGCTGTCCCACACTAACCGTGCCGTCCCCTCTGTCAGCTACGCTGACATCTCCCCACACTGTGGGGAGTCACCCTGCAAGGGCGCTGCCCTTGACCCGCCAGAGACTCTGTCTCTGGACTCTGCTGGAGCGCTGCCCCAGACCCTGCCAAAGGGCACAGCCCTTTGGAATCCAACTACGTTGCCGCTCGCTTTGCTCGCTCACTCTGTACAAAAGGCTCAGTCTGCTTTCGACGGGTAGCGATTGCGGCGCGGTGTTCGCGCAAAAATTCGTCCTTTTCCGACAAATATTGCGAAAAGCATTGACTTTTTCCGCCAAAGGGTATATAATTACAGTCGCGTGAATACTTCAACAGGAGTGCTTTTTATGGAACAGACTGAAATATACCTCAGTAAGCTCGCCTCGCACGACGAGCTCTACGACGAAGCCGCAAAGAAGCTCGGTGCCGAGCATATCGCAGACAGCGGCGAGCTCCGCGGACTGCTGTGCTCCGTCGGCGAGGACGTAAAATATATGATATACGAGTCCAATGAGGACATCGTCAATGACACTGTCCGCGAGATGATCGGCGTTTTCACCGAGGCTGAAAAGGACAACCCGCACATCTCGATGGAGGTCATCGAGGACGAGTTCCTCAACCTCATCGACGACGAGGCGAGGCTGACCTCGCAGTCTAAGCCGCGCAGTCTCGTACACCGCGACGGTGAGCTTCACCCCGCGGTACATATCTGGATAATCAAGCGCAAGGATATGGGCATATATGTGCTTTTGCAGAAGCGCTCGCACGAGAAGCGCATTGCTCCCGACTGCTATGACGTCTCCGCGGCAGGACACGTCGGGCAGGGCGAGGAGTTCCGCAGCACGGCAGTCCGCGAGACAGCCGAGGAAC
>CAMHBN010000183.1 GCA_946183385.1 uncultured Ruminococcus sp. | reverse complement strand
CCGAGGAACTCGGCTTGAAGATACACGGCAGCCGTCTCGAGCTGATAGGGCTGATGAAGAACAGCTATACCGCCGAGGGCATCAACGACAACGAGCTCCGCGCGGTGTATCTCTGCCGCGAGGACGTGGATGTGGACAGGCTGGTGCTCCAGTCGTCGGAGGTCTCGGACGTGTGCTGGGCGGAGATAGACGAGCTGCTCGCTGTAATGGACGAGGGCGAGTTCAAGCACTGTATCTCCCTCGACGAGCTGGCGCTGATAAAAAAGGCGGTATTCTGAGAAATAACAAAAGGGCGGAAACTCCGCCCTTTTTTCTATGCCGCCTCTTCAAATCATCGCCGCAGGCGATACCGACATTATTCACTATTCATTATTCGCTATTCACTTTATTACGGGCACACACACGGGTGCGCCCCTACATTTTCGTTGTATCAGAGTATCCCCAGCCCGTCGAGCAGCAGCTTCGCTCCGATGAGCACGAGGACGATTCCGCCCGCGAGCTCCGCTTTTTTCTCATACTTGCTGCCGAAGCGGTTGCCAATACCGACGCCGATAAGGCTCGTCACGAAGGTGATAGCTCCGATGACGATGACCGAGCTCACCACAGGCGTTTTCTGCGCCGCGAATACGACTCCGACCGCGAGAGCATCTATGCTCGTGGCTATAGCGAGTACGAACAGCTCGCCGATATTGAGCTTGTACTCCGACTGCACTTCCTCGTCGTCACCGCCGCATAAGACCTCGAATATCATCTTTCCGCCGATGAAGCCGAGCAGTATGAAGGCTACCCAGTGGCTGTATCGGCTGATGAACTCCTCGAAGCGGCTTCCAAGGAAGTAGCCGATAAGCGGCATACCTCCCTGAAATACGCCGAAAAACAGCGCAGTCAGGAACGCGCCCTTGTAGTCTATCTTCTTCATGCTCAGTCCCTTACAGACCGAGACCGAGAAAGCGTCCATAGCCAGTCCGAGTGAAAGCAGGATAAGCTCTGTCAACGTCATAGATATTACCTCACAAAATAAAAAAATCGGGCACTCGCGTACCCGAACCATAAACTCAGGTACAGCAAAAAAGCCGTACATGAGTCTCATTATTTAAGACAAAACCGGACTTACAGAAGTCAGTGTGTCGGCTTGTCACGCGTTTCCGCGCTAACTACTCCCTCATATCACAACACTTATTATACAGTTTATTCGGCTTCAAGTCAATAAATAACCGTTTGCATCGTATAACTCAGAGCGTGTACGTGAAAATGTAGTCGTCCATGACGTAGCCGCTGCCGATATCGGTGACGACCTCGTCCGTGACGACGAAGCCCGTCTTTTTGTAGACGGCTATCGCGCGGTCGTTGTGCTTGTTGACGGTCAGATATACCGAGCTCTTGCCCGCGGCTCTCGCCTCGTCAAACACCCTCGCGAGCATAGCCGAAGCTATCCCCTGTCCGCGCTTATCGGCACGTAGGTAGAGCTTGCTGAGGAAGAAGCGGTCGTCCTGCTCGGGCTTCACGGCAATATAGCCGCAGAGGTCGTCGCCGTCGTATACGGCGAGGTAGGTATAGCCCTGCTCCTCGACCTGCCTTATCATGGCGTCGAGCGACTGGAACTTCTCCACCATATAGTCTATCTGTCCCGCGCTGATTATGCCCACGAAGCACTCGTGCCATATCTTGTCGGCAAGCTCCGCGACACTGCGGAGCTCGGGAAGGTACTTCACCTTTTTTATCTCAACTGACATACTTCCTCCTTTATCGCTTTTCACGCGGGCGGATAATATCCGCCACTACAAGGGACGTCGGGGACACCGTCCCCTACATATTCCCGTGAAAGAAAAGCTGTGTAGGGGCTGGCGTCCCCGACAGCCCGTTTATGATATTGAAATTATTCCTCTTCGGGCATATCCCAGTTGTGATATACGTTCTGAACGTCGTCGTTGTCCTCGAGGTGCTCGAGCAGGAGGTTCATCTTCTTGATGTGGTCCTCGTCAGTGAGCGTGGTGTATGTCGCGGGCACCATCTCAGCCTCCGCGGAGAGCACATTGTAGCCCTTAGCGGCAAGAGCCTCTCTTACTGCGGACACGTTTTCGGGAGCGCACTCGATCTCAACGCTGTCCTCGGAGATGTCGAAATCGTCGCCGCCGCACTCGAATACGTCCTCCATAACAGCGTCCTCGTCGAGACCTGTATTTTCGAGGATAACGATACCCTTCTTTGTGAACATGAACGATACACAGCCCGTAGTACCGAGGTTACCGCCGAACTTGTCGAAGTAGTGGCGGACATCGCCCGCTGTACGGTTCTTGTTGTCGGTGAGACACTCAACGATAACAGCTACGCCGTTGGGACCGTATCCCTCGTAGGTGAGGTTCTCGTAATTGTTCTTGTCCTCGCCGCCCGCAGCCTTCTTGATAACGCGCTCGATGTTGTCGTTGGGCACGTTGTTGGACTTAGCCTTCGCGATAAGGTCACGGAGCTTCGCGTTGTTGGCAGGATCGGGTCCGCCCTCGCGTACAACGACGGTTATCTCTCTGCCTATCTTAGTGAATATCTTGCCCTTTACGGCATCTGTCGCTTCCTTCTTGCGCTTGATATTGTTCCATTTTGAATGACCTGACATAGCCTTATTCTCCTTTACTCTGAATAGATGTAGTTCTCGTCGGTATCGTGACGCAGCTTATACAACCGTGCTATCTTCTCGTCGCGGTAATCGAGTATCGCGACTATTCCCGCTCCTGCGATGAAGCCGAAAACGAAGCCTCCTACAACTCCGAGGATGATACCTCCGAGCTTGATGCCCTTCAGCACTGACATCAGACCCTTTATAAAGCTCATATCATATACCTCCGTTTCATATCTCGGCGGACACGTCCGCATCCGCAATTATGATATCGAACAGCTCGTAGATACGCTCCGTCCTGCCGATGAGGAAGAGGTAGCCGAAGAGGCTCTCCACAGCTGTTGCGCGTCTGTACTCGACTGCGTCCGCGTGCTTGGGAACGGTGTTTCCCGTGGCGTTCCTGCCGCGCTTCAATACCGCAAGCTCCTTCTCGTCGAGGAGCTCCTCAAGCCTGCTGTAAGCCTCCGACTGGAACTCCGCGCACACGAGCTTCACCTTCGCGGAGTGGAGCTTCGCAACGGGCATATTCGCTATCCTCAGCAGGTACTCCCTCACGAGGGTATCGTAGACGCTGTCTCCGAGGAACGCAAGGCTCAGCGGACTGTAGGTGTTAGCCTCGCGCTCGCTTAAATATTCTCTTTCCATATTACTCAACAAAGTCGAACTCGAAGCCCTCGAGGCTTACGGTGTCGCCTTCCTTGGCGCCCATTTCCTCGAGCTTGGCGATGATACCGCTGTTGACGAGCACGCGCTGGAAATACTGGAGCGACGACCAGTCATCGGGGTCAACGGTGCGCATAACAGGCTGTATCCACGGCGCTTCCACGAAGAATACGCCGTCCTCGACCGTTACCTCGAACTTCTTGTCCACGCCGAGCATCTCGTCGAGCTCCGCCTGCGGGATAGGCTCAGCTTCGTACTCCTTTATCGGCGGGAGCGTATCGAGCACCTCCGACACCTTCTTTATGAGTTCCTTCGTGCCCTGAGTTGTCGCAGCGGAGATACAGAAGAAAGGTATGCCCTTTTCCTCGATGAATGCGCGGAAATCGGCTATCTGCTTCTCTGTCGCCATATCGCACTTGTTCGCGGCGACTATCTGCGGGCGCTCGGCGAGCTCCTCGTTGAACTTCGCGAGCTCTGCGTTGATGATGTCGAAGTCCTCCTTCGGGTCGCGACCCTCGATGCCCGAAACATCGACAACATGAACGATAAGGCGGCATCTCTCGACGTGGCGGAGGAACTCGTGACCGAGCCCGACTCCGTCGCCCGCCCCCTCGATGAGTCCGGGGATATCCGCCATGACGAAGGACTTCTCGTCCTCGCCCTTTACAACTCCGAGGACGGGAGTGAGCGTCGTGAAGTGGTAATTCGCTATCTTCGGCTTAGCTGCGCTGACTACCGATATCAGCGTGGACTTGCCCACATTCGGGAAGCCGACAAGTCCCACATCCGCAAGGAGCTTCAGCTCGAGCGTGACCTCGAACTCCTCGCCGGGGTAGCCGGGCTTTGCGAACTTGGGTATCTGGCGGGTAGACGTGGCAAAGTGTACATTGCCCTTGCCGCCGTTGCCGCCCCTTGCGAGCACCTTCGGCTCGTCCGAGGACATATCCGCCATTATCCTGCCCGTTTTCGCGTCCCTGACAACGGTACCTCTCGGCACCTTGACTATGAGCGGCGGAGCGCTCTTGCCCGTGCAGTTCCTGCCCGAACCGTTCTCGCCTCTCTCGGCGACGTACTTACGCTTGTACCTGAAATCTATCAGAGTCGAGAAATTGTCATCGACCTGAAAGATAACGTCGCCGCCTCTGCCGCCGTCACCGCCGTCGGGACCGCCAGCCGCCACGTATTTTTCCCTGTGGAAGGAGACAGCGCCGTCGCCGCCGTCGCCCGCCTTGATCTTTATCTTCGCCTGATCAACGAACATTTTCCGACCTCCTGCCGAATGTCAAAAGCTTCTAAAGAAAAATCCCAAGCAAACGCTCGGGATTTATGACGCAATAA
>CAMHBN010000182.1 GCA_946183385.1 uncultured Ruminococcus sp. | reverse complement strand
CTCAAGGGACTTGTCATACATACGAAAATGGCGGTCGTAGTGCTTTTTCAGGCTGTTGCAGGCGAAGCGAGCTCTGTCGCAGGCGATGCTGACGTCGGATTCGCCCTCCTTCTGCCGATAAGCTCCGCATTTGAGCTGGAGCTGTATCCCGCGCCGAAGCTCCTCGACCTGCTTTGACAGCTTGTCTACAGCCTCTGTGCAGCCGTTTTCATCAGTGAGCACCACAAAATGGTCGTCTGAATAACGCGCCACGAGCGATTCCCTGAATGATTCGGTCGCAGCCTTCGCAACCTTGATAAGCAGCTCGTTTCCCTCGTGGAAGCCATACTTCTCATTGTACGACTTGAAATTCTCGATATCAAGGAAGAGGAAAAGCTTGCCTGCGAGCTCTGTGCCGTACCTTTCGGCTTCCTGACGAAAATAGACCATATTGTGTATGCCGGTAAGCTCGTCTGTAACGGATATTCGCTGAAGATGATGATTCGCACGTACGAGGTCCTCATCTTTTATTGCCTGTGCTCTGGTATTATTGTAGCTGCTTATGCAGACCATCATTATTGATATCCAGAGGATGAAGTAGTTTATTTTCGTGGCGTCCGTCGCACCGACCTCTCCCGTGTTCACCGCAACCATCCTGTCAAGCCTGATGTACAGGTACAGAAACGAGACAGAAGATATCAGAAAGCTGATTATCGGTCGCCATGTTATCAGACACAGCGCATACAGTGACATCGTTGCAAAAACGAGTATCTGCTCACCCTTGCCGTAGTCGTTTATCACGACCTTAATACCGAAACAAAGGCACACAAACGCAAACGACAACAACAGGAACCTTCCTGTTTGACGGGCTTTAAGCTTGCCCCTGAGGTAGAGCGACGAAAAAATGAGCATAACTATAGCAGTTACTATAAGTATAATATAATTGGAATAATACCGCTCGAAATAATAGCCGAAATTGTCCCAAAGGCGGGCGCGGATGATTATCTTTGTGGTACGAAGTATCATCCACAGCTCGAGCGTGATAATGATGACGGACATATAAATGCTCGCCTTCATGTTCTCATTGAAAAAGAACTCACGGATATACGGGCTGTTCTTATTAAGTCCAACAGCTTCCCTTATCCTCTTTATCAAAACGCCGCCCCCTTTACAAATATTTAATTTATTATACCACAATATACTTAAAAAGTCAATGGCAGACGTAAAATAAACTATGCAAATTGCAATATGATATGTGGCATATCATTTTCGCGTTTTCCCTTGACAATTCTGTTATTACGTGGTATAATTATTAAGGTTATTTACCAACGGGGCATTAGCGCAGCTGGGAGCGCATCACACTGGCAGTGTGGGGGTCAGGGGTTCGAATCCCCTATGCTCCACCAGCGGGGAGCCCCCGCAAGCAATCTCGCGGTTCAGTTTTCTGAGCCGCAAATTTTTTCCCGCGCATGGAAGTCATCTGTTCCGTATAGACATCACAACGAAAAAAGCCTATGTTTTGCAAAAAACATAGGCTATATTTTTTGATTATTATGCTTTAATCGGCAGAAAGTGCAATATTTCCGTTAAGATTTCCGTTACGGATATTACATGGTTCGATGTGAAATGGCAGGGAGAAAGCTATGATCTGAAGATATGGCAGCTTCTCAATCACACATCGGGCATTCCGGAAGCTAAAACATACAAACAGATAAAAGTCGTAACGGATGAAAAGCTGAAGGAAGAGACTGCCCGCATTTGTGCTGACAGGGAGTTGCTTTTACTTGGCTTGTGATACAAGAAGCTGTCGGAGCAACACCTCGTCGAACATATCGACGCTTCCGTCGCTGTTGAAGTCGAACTGTTCAGCGGCTTCCTTGCTGCTGAACGGCGACTCGCCGAGCAGCATCTTGCGCAGTCTCACGAGCTGCGCGACCTTGTACACCTTCGCAGGCTTGGTGCCGTCGGGCTCGGTGCCGCCGATGAGCTTGCCGCTCGCGTAAACACAGACGTTCTCGCACTTCTTCGCAAACTCAACACCGCCGACGATGTTATCGTAGTCCTCACCCTCCTCGGTGAGGTCTACCATGCCCTTCTTGCTCCAGTCGTTGGAGGAATCCCAGCTCTCGCCGAAGTAGTTGCCGATGATGAGCTGATACTTCTTGTTGGAGTTTGCTATCGCGTAGCTGTCCCACGATATCTCGATATAGTAGATATCGTCCTTGTAGTGCTTGGGCTGAGACAGCGTCGCCGACTTGTCGGTGACCTCAGTCTCGACCTGGTCGTAGGTCTTTTGCAGTACGAAGCTCGCAGGTATCTCCTTCTTTGCGAACTCCTCAATACTGAAATAGTATCGTATGGAGATGTCATCGTGCGGCTCGAGGGAGTCGGTGTTCACGAAGAATGTGAGCTTCGTAACGCCTGCTCCCGTAGCCTCAGGAGCGTCCGAGCAGTAGCCCGATACCCAGAATTCGCCGCCCGAGAAAAGGTCGGTATCGTCCTGTTTTTCGGCAGGCGGGAAGTCCTCCTCGGGCTCCATTCCCTTGCCGCCCTTGTAGAGGTACAGCCCCGCCGCCGCGCCAACTATAGCAGCGTTGTAGTCTATCGTTACCTCGTTGTAAACCCAGTCCTTGGTGACATCATTGTGCTCGTCGTTCTCGTCGGGACCTCCCGCGAGAGCTCCGTACAGGACGTGCTTGTGCTCGGCGGTATCCTCACACTTGGTCAGACCCGAAGCCGCGCGGTGGTGCGGGTATTTTACAGAATTCTCGCCGTATCCGACAACGTAGCTCCTGCCGAGCGGGTTGTCTCCAATTATGTACTCCATCTGTCCGAGAGCCCACTCTGTAAAGGTATAGTCGGGATTAGAGGAATCGTATCTGTCCTTGCCCTTCTGGTACTTGTCGTAGACAAGGGCTGTGAACTGAACAGCCGTGTTATATCTCGCACTTCCCCACGTATCGAGGTGGAAATAACCCGCGGGAGTCATATTCGCATCCTTGTGCATTATCGTGTTTATCGCCTTAGCTTCCATTTCCCAGAAGTCGAGCTTCTCATACTGTCCCCTGCCGATAGCCACGCGGGTCTCCTCACAGACATCGGGGTAGATGTCCTGTATGCGGCCAAATATCAGTCCAACGCCGTTCCACATATCGTTCCAGCAGAGTACGTATCCGGGCGGTGCGTAGTAGTCGATGTACTGCTCGCAGGCTTCGAGGTAGTCATGGTCGCGGGTGATGAGGTAGAGCCATCCTGCCGCGAAGCAGAAGTCGTCCTCCCACTTGCTGGAAGTATAGAAGCTCATCGGTCCCTCACCGGGAGGTCCGACAGCCTTGTCGTTCTTGTTTGCGAAGTCGAACAGCGCCTTTGCGTAATCGAGACACTTCTCGGCGTATTCGGGGGCAGTGTCCTTGAAGTTGTAGTAGTTTATCGCGAGAGCTGCCGCGCTCTCGGAGACATCGTCCGTCGTCGGGAGCTCCGATGTCGCGAAGAATGCGGGACGTCCCATAGCGTCTATCTCGGGCGATTGCCAGTACGAGTGGTCAACGCTTCCGTCGCCGACCTGATAGCAGAACGCCACAACATCGCCGTTCTCGTCGCGGAAGGTGCTCCGCATGAAATAGTCGCAGAAATAGCGGCATATCGTTTCGGCGTGCTTGTCCTGACCCGTTTTCTCGTAGGCATCACGGAACTCATAATATCCCCACGATACGACCGAAGCCGCATAAGCCTCGGGAAGTCCGAACTTAACGTGGTCACCGGCGTCGTGGAAGCCTCCCGAAACGTCGATATATCCGTCACCGTCGGGGTCGAGGATATCCGCGTACTTCTTCATAAAGGAGGCGGGCAGATTCGTACCCGTATGGTTGTCGTCTATCGCCTGCATAGGTACTTTTGCGTCGTATACGTGGCAGTTTCCGCGCCATGAGAGCAGATTGTTGTCCTCAACGTCCGTGCCGCACATATTTGCGTCGTAGAAACAGAGCGTGTACTGCAGCAGCTTTGCCCAGTTGTTCTCGGTCTCGTAGTAATCGACCTTGTCGGGAGTAGCCGCCGCCATCGCGGGAACAGCCGAAGCCGAAAGAGCCGTCAGAGCCGCTGTCGCGAGGGTAACGATTCGCTTGTATATATTCATAGGCTCAGTCCTTTCAGAGTAATTGTCTTTATCTCTATTTTACCGCGTTTCTCTACAGATGTCAAATCATAACTTGCGGACTTTTACTGCTCATAAGAAAAGCTCCCTGTACGGGAGCTTTATGATGTGGATAAGCTGTCAGATCACTTGATTATGCCTGAGGTACTCCTCATAACCCTTGCTTGTGAGGTCGATGATACGATAATCCTTTTTCGGAGCAACGTACAGCACCTTTATGAGATCACGGAGCAGCAGTATATGGAGAGCACTGAGAATAGCCTCTTTCGGGCAATTCTCGGACTCGTATTCCTTGATGACATCACCGAGCCATACCTTGTTTTCCTCGGTATCGGTATCAATATTGATGAAATCGCTCGGGTTCATAGACTCCTCAATGAATTTGAGATGCTTGAACGTGTAGTCCATGATATTCCAGTAGCAGTCTTTGTTAAGGATCATATCGACCCCTCCTTTCGGTTTATACACACATTATAACACATC
>CAMHBN010000181.1 GCA_946183385.1 uncultured Ruminococcus sp. | reverse complement strand
CGGTCACATCGTTATCATAGCTCTCATGGCTCTGCTTTCGGCGGCTTATGTTATGCTCGGCGGATACAAGGCTACAGCGCTCAACGACTTCTTCCAGGGCATTATCATGCTCATCGGTATCGCTACCGTTGTCGGACTTACAATTTCCAAGAAGAACGGTCTTGTGGCAGCCTCCGACGCTCTCAACCTCATCTCCGACGCCAAGACTCCCGCAGGCACGCTCGGCTCCATCTTCGGACCCGACCCGATAAACCTCCTCGGAGTTGTTATCCTCACATCGCTCGGTACATGGGGACTTCCTCAGATGGTGCAGAAGTTCTACGCTATCAAGGGCGAGGAAGCAATCAGAAAGGGCGCTATCATCTCCACCTTCTTCGCTATCGTAGTTGCGGGCGGCTGCTACTTCACAGGCGGCTTTGTACGTCTCTACAACAATGATACAACAGGTGCGGCATTCGACGCGAACGGCGCTCCCATCTACGACCAGATGATACCCGAGCTTCTCAAGCAGGCAATGCCGAATATCCTTATCGGACTCATAGTCGTACTCGTGCTCTCCGCGTCACTTTCGACGCTCTCGTCGCTCGTTCTCACATCGAGCACGACCCTCACGAACGACCTCATCAAGCCACGTGTCAAGGGCTTTGACGACAAGAAGCAGATGCTCACGATGAGAATACTTATCGCGGTATTCCTTATCATCTCTGTCATCATCGCAAGCAACAAGAACGCCTCGATATCCACACTGATGTCCTACTCGTGGGGAGCTCTCTCGGGCGCTTTCCTCGGACCCTTCCTCTATGGTCTGTTCATGAAGAAGGCTACAAAGGCTGCCTGTGCTGCAAGCCTTATCACAGGCGTTGGTATCAGCGTACTGCACATGGTGCTGTTCAGGCTCAACATCTCTGCTTTCGATGGACTTGCAAAGGCTGTAGCTGACCTCAACTGCCCGCTCAATCTCCTCTCACCCATCAACGCAGGCGCATTCGCGATGATAGTATCGCTCATAATCGTGCCAGTGGTAAGCCTTATCACAAAGGCTCCCGAGCAGAAGATCGTTGACAACGCATTCAGCTGCCTCAGCACAAAGGAATAATATCTGTAAAAGCGAACGGGCGCACACTGTGCGCCCGAAAACTGTAAATAAAAAAGTCTGCAATACAAACGCATTGCAGACTTTATTTTTTATGAGCTTATTCGATAGTGACCTTCTTCATTACCTGCGGTTCGAGAGGCTTGTCCCTGTAATCCGTTGCTGTTGCTGCGATGGCATCGACAACTTCCATGCCCTCTACGACCTTGCCGAAAGCGGCATACTGTCCGTCGAGGTAGGGAGCGTCCTCATGCATGATGAAGAACTGCGAGCCTGCCGAGTTCGGGTCCTGAGCGCGGGCCATTGAGAGCACGCCTCTTGTATGCTTGAGGTCGTTCTTCACGCCGTTGGCAGCGAACTCGCCCTTTATGTGCCAGCCGGGACCGCCGGTGCCTGTTCCGTTCGGACAGCCGCCCTGTATCATGAAGCCCGATATTACTCTGTGGAAGATGAGTCCGTCGTAGAAGCCCTGCTTTACAAGCTTCTCGAAGTTCTCGCAAGAGATGGGAGCGATGTCGGGATAAAGCTCGAGCTTTATCTTGCTTCCGTTTTCCATTTCAATGATTACCATAGTGTTTTCCTCCGTTATTCAATGTACAATACAAAATCCGACGGCAGAGTAGGTAACAGATTACCTTCGTCGTCGTATTGTCCGTGGTCATAGCCGCTGATATGCGGCTGGGCAGTCGTAGCGGGCTCGCTTGTAACAGGCTCACCGTTCTCGTCGGTAGCGGGCTCTGATACTATCGAAGTCGTGACTGTGTCCTCGTCCGTTGTCTCGGCTTCTGTAGTTACCGGTCTGCCGAACAGGTCGAGCTGTACTGCCGTAGTCGTCGGGATTATCGGCATACCGAGCTCATTTGTCGCATAGGTAACAGGCTCTGCCGACGCATCTTCTCCGCCGTAGCCGGGGTATATGACAGTATAGGTGGCGGCAGTGGTCTGCTCACTTATATGCTGTTTTTTTTGCTTGACCGCGTCGTCTGTACAGCTCTTGCCTGCTATAAGTACAAGCACAAAAGCTACCAGTGCACACGCGACTGCTATTATCCTGCTTCGCTCCATTTATGACTCCTTTCAGAGCATCCTCATTCAAGCCTTATGAGCTTCAGCTCGCTGAGCGTGAATCTGCTGCTGTCTGTTCCTCCGACCATGAACACTATCTCGCATTCTGCGTCTTCGGGCGAGGTGAACTCATCCTCAAGCGAAAAGCTTCCGCTCTCGTCATCGGTCTTGCCCTCGTAGTATACCTTACCCGTCTCCATGTTCCTCACAAAGAAGGGTATGCCTTTGATATTCTCGGTCCTGAGCGAGAGCATCAGCCTGTATTTTCCGTTTCTTTTCAGCTGTATCCCCGATACCGAGGTCTGTATCGAGCCCTTGCCGCTTCCGCCTGTGACGGTGGTCACGTAGTATGACCTGTCCCAGTCGTTGAGGTAGTCCGACATCATCGCCGTATCAGAGGTGACAGTTCTTATCGTCGAGCCCGCCGCAACGTCGAGCCCCTGCTGGTCGGAATTACGACCGAGCGCCTGACATATCTTGTCCGCAAGCACATAAGCGCTCTTCTGCTGGGTGATCTCATTGGGGTGCCAGTCCGAGCCGAGCCCGTCGTTCATATCCTGCGTAGCCGACTCGTAGCACATTATCCTGTCGGTGCCGTATTCCTTCCTGTAAGCCTCTACCGCCTGCTCTATGCAGGGGTAGAGCTCGGTACAGCCCATAGTGCCGAGCGTGCATATTATGTACGACTCGGGGTGCACGGTGTGGAGCTTGCCGAGGAACTCGGTATAGCCCTTGGTGAATTCGGGCGAGCGGACATCGAATTCCTTCGAGACGTAGGTGTCATCGTTCGTACCGAGATTGACAACGATGACGTCGTAGCTGTGCGCGGAGTGATCCCACTCCTTGGCGTAGCTCGTCGGTCTGCCGATGATGTCGTAGAACTGCGGGAGCAGACTGCCGTCGTTTTTCACTCCCGAGGACGAATATCCCGAAACTATGCCGTATCCGCTGTAGCTGACGCAGCTGTAGTCGGCGTCGAGCTGCTGCGCGGTCAGATAGGCGTAGGACTTCATGAAGTTCTCTGTCGAGGTCTTGAAGCTCTCGTACTGGTTCTCGCCCTCAACACCGTAAGCACAGGTAATGGAGTCGCCGATGAACTCTATCGAGATATCCTTGGTGAACTCGGGCACAACGGGCACGGAAATGTCGGTATCGACCTTGATATTGCTCACTCCGACCGCTCCGTTCGTAGCCTCGGAGAGGTGTATCACCCTCACGTGAGCCGTACGGGGCTCAGTCCCCTCGAACAGCTTCACCGTTTTCTTCTTGACGTCGAGGAGCTCGTCAAGTATGACCTCCCCGTCAACTATTACGGCATAGCGCGGCTTCTGGTCGATGCCGTTGCTGATGCCGTAGTCGCCGTTTATCGTTATCTCCGCAGACTTGCCGTTAACTATGAAATCCACCGCTGAGCCGCTCAGCACGAGCCATGCCGTGCCGCTGTCGGAGTCGTAGTAATTGCGTCCCGTATACTTTACGTTCTCCTCGGTCACGGGGACATCCTGCTTCGTGAATACGCCCGTGTGGTCGAACTGCTTGCGCAGAGCCACGAGGTCGAACGTATCGACAATACTGTCGCCGTCAACATCAATGGCGCTCCCTGCCTTGCCGACGATGTGATCGCCGAGCCCGCGCAGGTCTGCCGCGGTATACTTCACCGCCGCCGAAGCGGTAGTGACTGCTATTGTTGCTGCTGCCAGTGCTGCCGCCGCAACAAGTATGTATCTCTTCATCTCAGGTGTCTCCTCCTTGACACGCCTGCCTCAGCTCTGTCTCGGCGCGCGCCTTTTCGCGCCATTCTATGCCATTTTACGACAGGACACATAAATCTATGTTACATTATACCACCAAAGGAGCCGTTTGGCAAGCGATTACACCTAATTTTCATAAAAACAGCGGCTTTCCGAGGAAAGCCGCCCTGTATTCACATTGAATTCATAAGCTCGCAGCAGTGGACGAGCATATTCCACGTGCCGCTGTCGACTCTGCCGCTCTGCGGTATGCCGCACCAGCGCTGAAAGCGCGATACAGCCTCGGAGGTCGCGTCGTTGTATATGCCGCACACGTCCACGTCGGGAGCGTTGTCGTAGCGCTTGCCTATCGTCCGCAGCATAGCCTGCAATATGTAGACGAGCTGCCCGCTGTCGCCTTTTGCAGCGACGTATTTCTGCGACGGGAACGCCGCGTACGGCAGAGGCTCACCGCGCAAGCCCTCGCGGTAGACGCTTACTATCTTGTTCCACGTGGCGCCGTCGGTGGTGCCCGTATCGGGCAGCCCGTACTCGCGCTGAAACGCCCGCACGGCTATCGCGGTCTCGCTGCCGTATACGCCGTTGGGGATAATGAGCGGTATCCTGTCGTTCATCAGCGCTATCGCGTGGAGATAGGTCTGGAGCTCGATTATGTGCTGTTTCCGCTGTATATTTGTGTATGCCATTTCTCAGCCTCCTGTTATTGTG
>CAMHBN010000180.1 GCA_946183385.1 uncultured Ruminococcus sp. | reverse complement strand
GCCGTTTACCGTCAGGTACTTTCTTATGTATTCCGCCGATCGGTAGTGCCCGCTGAGGTCAACTATGTCCGCGCGTCCGCCGTGTGTCACCACAACAGCGGCATTGCTCCCCGAGCCGAGGACTGCCGCGCGGAAGCTGTTCCTGCGGACTATGCCGGTCACTGCGGAAGCCGCCGTGAACAGCGCTATCGTGCACGCCGTCATAACTGCGAGAGTGCGCCTGTCCCTGCGGAAGATGAACACCCCGATGATGACTCCTGCGGATATGAGGAGCAGTCCGCTGAGAAGCCCCGTATCGTCGGAGGTGTGGAATATCGGCACGGAGGCGACGGCGTCGGATATGAGCAGTATCAGCTTTATCACTCCTGCCGCTATGCGCAGCACGGGCAGGAGCCCGAACGTCAGCAGGTACACGAGTCCGCACACCATAGCGACCGTGCACATCGGGAGCAGTAATATGTTCGCAAACGGCGAGACGAGCGAGGTCTCGTCGAAATAGTACATACACAGCGGGAATACCGACAAAGTCGTGCATATCGCCGTGACAAGGGCGATCACGAGCCTCTGCCTCATGGTCTCCCGCTCCATGTTTTTCGTCATATACGGCGCGAAAACCGCTACGCCCGCAGTGCCCGCCACAGACAGCATAAAGCCCGCATTGTACACGCAGTATGGGTCGTGCATGGCTATCAGCAGTACCGCGACCGCGAGTGAATTGAGCGAGTCGCTCTGCCGCCTGAACAGCGCCGCGGAGTACATTATATCGAGCATTATCGCGGCTCTCAGCGCCGAAACGGGGTAGTTCGCGAGGGCAATCAGCGCTATAAGCAGCACATTCACCGCCGCGAACGCCACGAACCTGTTCACGTGCAGTCTTTTCAGCAGAAGCATTATCAGCGCCGCGATTATCGAGACGTGAAGTCCCGACACCGCGAGAACGTGACCTATGCCCGTCCTGTACAGGACAGAACGGGTATTACCGTCAAGACTGCGCTTCTCGCCGAATACCATTCCCGCGAGGAAGCCGCCGCAGTCGTCGCCCATTTCGGCGCGGAACTCCGCGATAGTTTTCTCGCGGAAATCCCTGAGCGCACGCCTCAGCATAAAGCCGTCCTTATGGCGGACTGCAACGTCCTTCGCTCGTGTAGCATTGAGCGCTATATGCCGCGACTTGTACACTGTCTCGGCGTCGAAGAGGTAGTCGCTTTCGGGAGCGGCAAAGGTGCACTCGCCTATCGCTACGGTGTCGCCGAGATCGGCGCCGATGTCGTCGCTGAACCAGCTCACCCTCGTCAGCCGACCGCTGCCCATCCGCCCGTACAGCGTATACGACACGCGGTCGCCGTCATAGCGCACGACGTCCTCGACCTCGCCGGCGTAGCTGTCGGTCTGCCCGCTGTATAGCTGAGCGGGAAGGTACGCGGCATAGCTGTATAAAAGGCTCATGAACACGGCAAATGCGAAAAAGCCGCCGATGACGGTGTAGTCAATTTTCGTGAAGCTCCTCCGCCTGCCGTACAGCACCACGAGCACCGCCGCAGCCACGTACATCAGCACGCCCTTCGCGTCCATAAAAAATGAAGCGAAAAACAAGCCCGACATATATGCTGCTGCCGCTCCGATCATTTTCCGCTTCATATATACTTATTTAAAGAAAAGAGGCAGCTTCTCGAGGAAGATTATATCCGTTCTGTCCGCAGCGTCGCCCTCCGCGAGCACAGCTGCCTTTGCGGCGATATCTCCGCCCGCAGCCTCGACAAGCTTCTCGAGCGCATTGAGTGACTCGCCCGTGCTTATCACGTCGTCGGCGATGAGCACACGCTTTCCGCGTATCATCTCAGCCTTGTCGCCCGAAAGGTACAGCGTCTGCTCGGCGGCTGTGGTGATGGACTTCACCTTTACCGATATCGGGTCGGACATATAGAGCTTCACCGACTTTCTCGCAACTACGTAGGGCTTGCCGCTCTGGCGAGCCATCTCGTAGCCGAGCGGTATGCCCTTCGACTCGGCTGTGAGTATCACGTCGAATTCGGGACACTTTTTAAGCAGTTCCAGTGCCGACGCAACTGTTATCTCCACGTCCGAGAACATTACAAATGCCGCTATATCGAGCTTATCATTGAGCGGGCAGAGCGGGAGCTCGCGCTCCAGCCCCGCTATCTTCATCTTGTAGGTCTGAGCCATGGCGCACTCCTTATTCGGTCTTGCCGAGGGACTCGGGTCCCCAGCCCATCTTCACGCCTGCGAGCATATGGAAGTGCAGATGCTTAACGGTCTGACCCGCGTCGTCGCCGCAATTGGTGATTATGCGGTAGCTCTCGATACCCTCAGCCTTGGCGATCTTAGCCGCTGCCTCGAATACCTTCGCAACGAGGGAGGAGTTCTCCTCCGTGATGTCGATTGCACCCGCGATGTGAGCCTTCGGGATTATGAGGTAATGTACGGGAGCTATGGGAGCGATGTCCTTGAAGCTGTAAACGTACTCGTCCTCGTATACCTTGGTGCTGGGTATCTCTCCGTCGATTATCTTGCAGAATAAGCAGTCCATAATAATACTCCTTTACTTTACGATATTGGAAACAACGCTCTCGAACTGTGCAAGAGCCTCGTCTATCTTGCTGATGTCGCCGGCACCTGCCATAGCGCCGTCGGGCTTACCGCCGCCCTTGCCGCCTGTCAGAGCCGCTATCTCGCGGACGATCGTGCCCGCATTGCCGCCCTTGGCAACTGCTTCCTTGGTGCATACGCAGTAGAATGTGCCCTTCTCGCCGACCGTGCCCGCGAACAGAGCTATCACAGCCTCGTTCTTGTCCTTTACGCTGTCTCCGAGCTTGCGGAGAGCATCTGGAGCAGAGCCGTCAAGTCTTGCGGAAACTATCTTCACACCGCCGACTTCCTTTGCGTTGTCGAAGAGTGAAGCAGTCTTTGCGTTCGCTATCTGCTGGTTGAGGCTCTCGAGCTTCTTGTCCTTCTCCCTGAGCTCGGCAGCCGCAGCCGCACACTTCTCGGGGAGCTCGCTGACGTTGGCGAGCTTGAGCGCCTTTGCCGAGCGGATAATAGCGTCCTTGTACTCGTTGAGCAGAGCCATTACGCCGAGACCCGTTACAGCCTCGATACGTCTTACGCCCGCCGCTACGGAGCTCTCGGATACTATCTTGAACAGACCTATCTGTGCAGTGTTTGATATATGTGTACCGCCGCAGAACTCAATAGAGCTGTCAGCAGTTACTACTCTTACGGTGTCGCCGTACTTCTCGCCGAACAGAGCCATTGCTCCGAGCTTCTTCGCTTCCTCTATCGGGAGCTCCTGCATCGTTACGGGTACGGACTTCATTATCTCGGCATTGACGAGCTCCTCGACCTTGGCTATCTCCTCGGCTGTCATTGCGGAGAAATGGTTGAAGTCGAAGCGGCAAGCTGTCTCGTTTACGAGCTGACCTGCCTGATGTACGTGGTCGCCGAGAACCTGACGGAGCGCGTACTGGAGAAGATGAGCAGTGGTATGATTACGCATTATAGCCCATCTGCGCTCTCTGTCGATAGCGGCTGTGACCTTGTCGCCCTTGCGGAGCGTGCCCTGCTCTATAGTTGCGATGTGGAGGAAATGTCCCTCGGACTTGATAGTATCGGCTACGGAAGCGATGTTCTCGCCGTTCAGGATAGAGCCCGTATCGCCGACCTGTCCGCCGCTCTCAGCGTAGAAGGGAGTAACGTCGAGCACGATGACTACGTCGTCGCCCTCGTTTGCGAAGTCTACCTCAGCGCCGTCCTTGTAGATAGCGAGGACCTCCGCGCCCTCTGCCTCGAAGTCGGTATAGCCCGTGAATACGGTCTTGGGAGCTTCTACCTTTATGCTGTTGTCAGCCCATGACGAACCAGCCTTTGCGGCGTGGTCAGCCTTGGCGCGTGCTCTCTGCTCCTTGGCGAGCTCTGTGAAGCGGTCGCGGTCAACGGTGAGACCCTTCTCCTCACATATCTCCTCGGTGAGGTCTATCGGGAAGCCGTAGGTATCGGAGAGCTTGAAGGCGTCGTCGCCAGAGAGGACGGTCTTGCCCTCTGCCTTGAGAGCCTCGGTGAAGCCGTTGAGCATTTCCGTGCCCTTGTCGATGGTCTTTGCGAATGCCTCCTCCTCGACGCCGATTATCTTCTTGATGTAGTCGCGCTTCTCGGCAAGCTCGGGGTAAGCTGTGGCATTCTCGTTGATAACTGTGTCGCATACCTCGCAGAGGAAGGGCTTTGTTATGCCCAAAAGTCTGCCGTGACGGGCAGCTCTTCTCAGCAGACGGCGGAGAACGTAGCCGCGTCCCTCATTCGAGGGCATGATGCCGTCGCCGACCATGAATGTCGTGCTTCTGATATGGTCGGTGATAACGCGGAGAGAAACATCCGTCTTGTGGTCGGTCTTGTACTCAACGCCCGCAATGCGCGAGATGTGCTTCATTATGTTCTGCACGGTGTCGACCTCGAAGATGTTGTCCACGTTCTGCATTACGCAGGCAAGTCTCTCCAGACCCATACCCGTGTCGATGTTCTTGTTCTTCATCTCGGCGTAGTGACCCTCACCGTCGCTGTCGAACTGGCTGAAAACGAGGTTCCATATCTCGATAACACGGTCTATATCG
>CAMHBN010000179.1 GCA_946183385.1 uncultured Ruminococcus sp. | reverse complement strand
GGAGTATATCCCGTGGAATTTGAACAGGGCAAGTCATTCATAGTCTCCCAGACGGACGGCAAGGATGTTTCCGACAGCATCGTCAGACTGAACGGAGCTGTCATCGTCGAGAATCCCGCACCGTTCAGGCTCAACGGCGATGATTTCCCGCTGCTGCCCGGACAGGTCGTATCCTTACAGGTCGTTCCCGAAAAGGAATATCTGGAGGAGGCGGTCGAGTCGATCGTCGGCAGGTTTGAGACGATAAAAAACAGACTGGCAGAATCGACACCAAAACCATATAACCGCAACACCTCAAGGCGGGGAATTGCGGCTGCGAGGAAAAAGCCCGTGTACAGATTCAAGAACAGCACTGTGACCTACCAGTGGTACAGGGACGGAGCCGCCATCGACGGCGCGACCGAGAGCTGCTATAATGCCGCCGCCGAGGGCGAATACTACTGCAAGGTAAGGTACCCCATACAGAATGGCAAAGTCTATTACAGACCCAAGACCTTCACAACAAATACTGCCACAGTCAGAATGGCGGATACTGCGGAAGCGGCTGCTCCTCCCGATGTTTCGGTCATCGTCAATGAGCAGCTGACCGAGATACTGGAGGCGAAGCTGGCTGCCAAATTCAGCGAGATAAAGGCGAAGCTGCTGGCCCTTGAGAAGAACTGGGCTTCGCTCCCGCAGGATGAAAAGATAGTCTACCTCTACACGCTGATAGGTCATGAGCATATCGGCAACGGCTTCATCAAGGGCGAGGATCCCTACGAGACCATCGACAAGGAGCTGTTCAGATTCTTTGAAGCTATCCTGAACGACCTGTACAACCTTCAGAGCGAGCTCAGGGACTTCTTCAACAATAACGATTTCGTTGCAAGTCTTGTAGCCGACAACCAGATAGAGATAATACAGAATAACGGCGGCGGCTATATAGATATCCCCGACTGCGACCTGCTGTATGAAAAGGTCGGCGAATACAAGCGCGCAAAGGCTGCGTACACGGAGGCACAGGAGGATTATGACCGCGTCTGCGCCGATGTCGAGTATTCGGAAAAGGGCAGCGAGGACGACGAGTGGTTCGAGAAGTTCATCTCCGGCGACAAGGAGGACGATAAAAAGGCTGATTACACCGTTAATACCAAAGAGATAGGCTATATCGACGACCTCCATATCGACTTCGAGTACAAGGAGCCTCCGACGCCCGATTTCACGGAAAAGGTGAGAGAGTTCATCCCCAAGGATCCCGACGAGATAGTCAAGGACAGGGAGAGCACCGAGGACAAGGTAAACGGCGGGCTCATAGCGGAGTACAAGAAGCTCATCGACCAGTGCCTCGATAAGCTGCAGACGATACAGAAGCTTGAAAATATTATCGGCTACGACAAGAAAAAATACAACACCCAAGCTGCTGCCGGAAGCGACGGCGAAGACTGCCGCAGCGCGACCTCCAAGCTCATCGAGCGCTGCATACTCAATTTCCTCTCAAATCCTATGGATTCGAGGTTCCCCGACGGCGCGTTCACGGTCAATAAAAGCGACTTCGAGGACGACCCCCTGCACCCGAGAGCTCTGCCCAGCGTCAAGCTCATGGGCGACGGCAAGAACGAGATATATCTGCCCACAGATACGGCTCCCTCGCGTATGTTCAACTATACGATGGTTCACCGTCTCGTTGAGCCCAAGATAAAGAAAAACGGCAGGATAATAGAGCGCACCCGCCTGAGCGGTACGCTGGATATCCAGAAGTTCAAGGAGGATATCCGCGAGAACCACAAGGAGATCGCTATGGCGGATTCTCTGGGTATCGGTTACGCGCTCAATATGCATCAGGCGTGGGTGCCCGACGGCTTCGCGCTCGGTGACCTGCTGTATTCGCTCATACTTGCTCCCGGCGAGGAGCAGCGCCTTATCGTCCGCGAGCACAACGAAGCGTATACCGTGTCGGACGAGTCGAGCGCTACGGACAGGATACATGACAGCTACAGCAACTCACAGATGGACAACGAGACAGCTGCCTTCACAAATGCCGTTGACCGCTTCTCACAGGCTCATTCCGACAGCTCGTACTACTCAAAGGCAACGAGCAGCGGAAGCGCAAGCATTGGTCTGAGCCTCTTCAAGGGTCTGCACGGTTCGGTATCTTCAACGTCCACCAACAGCGGCTGGAGCAATGCCAATTCATACCAGAGCGATTCCTACGACGAAGCCTCGCACGCTGCACAGAGCTTCCAGTCACTGATAAAGACGGAATCGGAACGCATTGCAAGTGCCAACCGCACAAGCATAAGCATAGCTACCAGTGAGGAGACGGAGTCCGTATCCTCAAGGATAATCGCCAACCATAACCACTCGCACGTGATGACCGTGCAGTACTGGGAGGTCACAAGGAGATACCGCCTCGAAACGTGCATCGACGGCGTTGAGCTGCTGCTGTTCGTTCCGCTGGAGCTCATCGACTTCATGCCTAAAAAGACCATATCCAAGATAGTCGCCGCTCTTGGGAACAAGTGCAACTTCTGGGAATATAACATGAATATCAAGAAGAGCTCGAAGGACTTCGATCAGTTCTGCTTTGAGCTCAGATACAACACAATCCTGAAGTATTACGATATCCTCAAGAACTACGTTCCCTACAGATACAGGGGCGGACTCGACCTCATCAGGAAGTATGCCGCTCTGCCCGAGTGGGAGTACATCCCCTACAGCAAGCAGGAAAAGGTATATACTATCGAGATAACGGGCGGCTTCCTGCCGTGCGATTCCATCAGCGCCGAGATATATTTCGACAACGGTCACGAGCCTGTTGAGGGTGAAGTGGTATCACATTCGTACATAGACCTCCACCCCTCTCTCAATACCCGCGAGGACGTTGTCTACGGCATAAAGCAGATGAGAAAGGGGCTGTATACGAGAAAGCAGAACAATGATTTCGGCAAAGTCCGCGAGACAAGGCATCTGTTCGGCTTTATTCCCTATTCGGCTACAAGGACGCGTCATGCTACCTATGACAATACATTAGAAACGGACATCAAGAGCGGAGCATCGGCTAATCCCGGGAAATATGTCATCGAATTCATTCTCCCCGACGGCTACACCGAAAACAACATATCACAGATAGTCATCCGCAACAACGTTAAAGCATGGACACACCGTCTCAGTCAGAATCCCGAATACATGGAGAAATTCCAGCCTGAAGCCATCGCCAACTACGAGAATGCGCTGTTCAATTTCAGCAAGGATGATTACAAGAGCGACAACGACAGGAGAAGCATCGAGCATTATTATCAGGCGCTCCCCGAATGCTACAAGACTCCCGATATCACGTTCAATGCTTATGAGATATACAGCTACGGTGATATAGACGTGAGCGTGAAGCTCGGAAATGAAGACAAGGAGAAGTTCTGCTCGGTAGGCTCCTACGGCGCGACCATACGCGTGCAGAATCAGATACCTGTGCTGACCTACAAGGAGATAGAGAAGATGGAGGAGACCTTCCACCATATCGTATCCGATACCATGTACTATTCTCAGGTGGTATGGGCGTCTCTCTCGGACGACGAGAGGATAATGCTCCTCGAGCCGTATACGATAGAGTTCGATGACCTCGACAAGATTGCGTCTCCCGAGAGCAAGGCTATAAATTCGGGCAAGAGCAAGACCATCTCGCTCCTCAACTGCGTGAACGCGAAGAACGTCATAGGCTTCTACGGTAACTGCATGATGCTGCCGTTTACTTTCCCGCCCGAGCTCGTCGAGCTCCTCGGCAAGACAGCAGGCGATATACAGGACGAGCTCTACCGTCACCACGCCTGCAATTTCCGCGTGCCTTCGACGGTAATATCCGTGCCCACAAACGGCATGGTCGGCGAGGCTGTGCTCGGCGCTACAAACGTAAGCGAGAAGATAGATATCACAAGATTCTGGAACTGGAAGGATTCGGATATCGACCATATCGACATCGACCAGAGCTCGCTCAACGGAAGGAGCCTGCTCGAAAACGCGCAGACCAAGTACGTTGACGCGCCTACTGTCGGCGTGACAGCAACAGAGCATATCAACGGCAATAACCTTGCGTCGGCGCTTATTGCACGTCAGCAGCCTACGTTTGCCGATGTATATACCAATACCGATATGCGCGAGGTCATGAAGAACGCGGACAACAACGCTTCAGCGGGCAGAGCTCAGGCTATGGAGGCTGCTACGTCCCTTACAAAGGCAGCGCTTGACGCGGCTGTTCAGGCAGGTACTGCTGCCGCTACGGGAGGAGCTTCGGCTGCGCTCGGCGGCGTGGGAGCAAGCGGCGGTATAAGCTCGCTCCTCGGTGCTCTCGGCGATGCGGGTCTGGGCAACGGCGACCTCGGAAAGCTGATAAAGGACGGTCTCGGCGAGAACGGAAGCCTCAGCGGTGTTGCCAAGAGTATCGCAGGCATGATAGGCAGCGGTGATTCGGATGAGCTGAAAAGCGGGCTGTCTGCTATCGGCGGCGAGGACCTCAAGCAGTTCCTGACAAAGTTCGTAAGCAATTCCTCAAGTGACGAGTACAAGAACCTCGAGGATAATTTCACGAACAGCATCTCGGAGCTCGTGAAGTCTCCCGGCAGTATCAAGACGCAGGACATCGTCAATATGGCAAG
>CAMHBN010000178.1 GCA_946183385.1 uncultured Ruminococcus sp. | reverse complement strand
TGAAAACGGCGATTTTTCGTGAACGCACGTTCTGATTCAACACACTGTTGAATCAGCTGTTAAAACGCTTGTTCGTTACTCATTCATTGTTGAAAAGTTGAAAAATTTGTTGGTGCGGATTTTTCGACGTTTGCAAATATTGTCGAAATTTGTCATAAGAATTTCATTCACTTTACAGTGAATAAAAACAGAAAATACTTATACGAATTGTTGACTCGGTCACAACGAAAGGAGAAGCAACAACCATGGCAAAGAACAAAAAAGTCGGAAGTATCGCGGTACCCTATCTCATCACGATATTCGTGGGTATCCTCATAATCGGCGGAGGAACATTCTTCTTCCTGCGCCATTTCGGCATACTCGGCGGTGAAAAGGAGCTCTCGGAGCCGTCTCCGCGTGATATCGTCACCACCACCTATCAGGACAACCACACGATACTCTTCATACTTGACGAGCCGAGCCAGAAATGCTCAAGCACTTTCATAGTTCTGCGCTCTGTACCGAAGGATAAAAAGCTCATATTCCTGAGCATACCCGCAAATACTATCGCCCTCATCGACGGCGAGCAGAAGGGTATAAAATCCTGCTATGAGCAGGGCGGTGCAGGCGAGGCTGTCAACTTCGCGGAGACTGTGCTCGGTATCGACATCGACAGGTATATGAAGCTCGATTCCAATGCCTACGTCAAGATATGCGACATCCTCGGCGGCGTTACCTACCCCATTTCCGAGGATATTGCGGGCTTCAACGGCGACGGCTCGGAGCAGTACCTCAACTCGGAGCAGATAGACAAGCTCACGACTTATGCGCTCTTCCGCGGCGGTGAGTACGAGCGCTCGTATACGGCAAGCTCACTTCTGGCGAGAATGGTCAACCAGTCCGACCTCGTGCGCGTGTCCGACAGCTTCGACAACAGCTTCAACAGCATCGTGAATATGACAGATACGGACATAACCGCTGTTGACTACAAGAAGTACAAGACTGCGATAAAGACAATGCTCGAAAGAGGAAACGGCAACTCCATAGCTACGGGACTCGTCCTCGACGGCGATGATGCCGATTCCGACTATATCCCCAGTCAGGGCTTCATCAATGACTTCAAGGACAAATACTACACACAGTACGAAGGAAAATAATGAACAACATCTTTGATACACACGCTCACTACGCCGACAGCGCTTTCGACGAGGACAGGGAGACCGTCCTCGCGGAGCTTCCCGAAAAGGGCGTCAGCTATGTAATGCTCGCTTCGTCTGGAGTTGGCGATACTGCCGAGAATTCCGCGCTTGCCGAGCGTTACGGCTACATCTACGCCGCCGCGGGTGTTCACCCCGAGAGCATTGACGACAACCCCGCCGACTACCTCGACACCGTTGCCCGCACTGTACGCTCGAATCCGAAGGTGAAAGCGATAGGCGAGATAGGGCTCGATTACCACTACGACGGCTACGACCGCGAGCGGCAGATAGTTCTCTTCGAGGAGCAGATAGTCCTCGCGAAGGAGCTGGGTCTGCCGATAATCGTACACAGCCGCGACGCCGCCGAGGACACGTTGGATATACTGAAAAAGCACCGTCCCGCGGGAGTTATGCACTGCTTCTCGTATTCGGCGGAGTACGCACGCGAGATAGTGAAGCTCGGTATGTACGTCGGCTTCACTGGCGTTATCACGTTCAAGAACGCCAAAAAGCCATGCAAGGCTCTCGCGGAGGTGCCGCTCGACAGGCTGCTGCTCGAAACGGACTGCCCTTATATGGCTCCCGAGCCGTTCCGCGGGAAGCGCTGCGACAGCTCGCTGATAGCGTATACGGCTCAGGCAGCTGCCGCTATAAAGTGCTTGGACGTGCAGGAGCTTCTCGATGTCACCTGCGAAAATGCCAAGAAATTCTACTCAATATAAAGAGGTCAACTATGTTCTACTGCTGCGGTATCACAGAAAAAGGCATTATGCCTCATAACGAGGACGCTCTGCTCGTGGGCAGGAACGTGCTCACCGACGGAAGGGTCGAGCACAAGCTCTCCGCGCCGTTCATCGCTGCCGTGTCCGACGGCGTGTCGGGCGAGAACGCGGGCGAGCTCGCGTCGCGTATGTGCCTCGAAATGGTGCGCGATGTGACCGACTACCGCAAGGGCGAGCTCAAAGCGGGGCTCATGGAGATACACCGCAGCCTCGCCGACTACAGCGAGGACGACCCCGACAGCCGCAATATGCAGACCACGCTCTGCGGAATAGCTGTCACGGACGAGCGCAATGTCATCGCGTTCAACGTCGGGGATTCGCGGCTCTACCGCTTCCGAGCGGGACGTATACGCCAGCTCTCGCGCGACCAGTCGCTCGTGCAGCTGCTGTACGAGGAGGGCTCGATCACGCAGGAGGAGCGCCGCACTCACGTCCACAGGAATATCATCTTCCCCGCGTTCGGAAACGTCAAGACCGACCCCATAATCGAGGTCGAGGAGATAGAGGGCGGTATGGAATACGGCGACGTGCTAATGCTGTGCAGCGACGGGCTGTCGGATTACCTCTCCGCCTACGATATACAGGAGGTCATGGAGCTCCCGAAGAGCCTGCCCAAACGGCTCGATATGCTCGTCAAGGAGGCTCTGCTCCGCGGCGGAACGGACAACATCACGGTCGCGGCTGTCGTCTGTGAATATGATGGATAAACAAAAGGAGTACCGAGAGGTACTCCTTTTTAAATGCTGAAAATGTCGTCGTAGGAGACTTTGAGAATCCGTTTCAGCAGAATTATCTCGTCGGGGTAGAGGTGGCGTTGTCCGACCTCTATCTTCGCGAGCGCGCTCCGTGTTATGTCGCAGCCGTTGACCTGCAGCCGCGCCGAGAGCTGTTCCTGCGTCAGGTCGGCTTTTTCCCTGAGCAGTCTGATGTTGTTTCCTACCTTTGTTTCGATTTCTTTGTTCATAATGCACAATAACCTCCGCCAAAATTCTGCACCCGAACAGGTGCAAAGATATTGACTTAATTATATGCTTATGTTATAATAAAGTTGCACCGATATAGGTGCAAAGTAAAAGATTCACTACAAGGAGGAGAATTTTATGGCTAACAGAATAAGAACAGTAACATCACGGAATGATTTTGAAAGATTGGTTGAAGAATTTGTTATCAGCGGATATAAGCTCGAAAACAGAGGCGATAACAGTGCTTTGCTGAGAAAGTACAAGAAAAAAGATCATGCTTTGGTCGCGCTTCTGACTGTTTGGTGGTCGCTCGGTATAGGGAATCTTATTTATGCTTGTATTCCTGCGAGTGTAGAGGACGAAGTTTTGGTGAAACTCGAGAATGAATGATTTTTTCTATTAAAGTTCTTATGATAGCAGTAAAGGCTCACATTTTTATAGTGTGAGCCTTTACTGTTTTATGATTTTTTACCGTTAGTGAAACGATAGGCGTACATGGGCTGCATATGGTTTCGCCCCACGATCAGAGAATGAAGCATATCAGCCCCGAGCAGCCGTCGTTGATGACGCGCTCGAGTGTTTCCTGAAGCTTCATACGCGCGTCCACGGGCATCTTGTACAGCTTGTTGTGAAGTCCCTCGTTGACAAGCTCGTGCAGCGACTTCCCGAAGATGTTGCTCTCCCATATCTTCTTCGGGTCGTCGTCGAAGCCGTCGAGCAGGTACATCACGAGCTCCTCCGACTGCCGCTCCGTGCCGACTATAGGCGAGACGGTGGTGTTGATGTTCGCCTTCATAAGGTGTATCGACGGCGCGGACGCTTTCAGCTTCACGCCGTATTTTCCGCCCTGCTTGATTATCTTCGGCTCTTCCAGCGAAAGCTCTTCAAGCTCGGGCATGACGATGCCGTAGCCCGTCGCCTCGACCTCCTCCAGCGCGGGAGCTATGCGCTCGTATTTGCGGCGTATCTCGTTGAGCTCCATAAGCAGAGGCATGAGGTCGCTCTCGCTGCCGAGCTCTATACCCGTTGCCTCGCCGAGTATCTTGTAGAACAGGCTGCTGTCGAGGTCGGCTGTGATAGTCACCGAGCCCTTGCCGAGGTCTATCGCGGTAGCCGCCGCGCTGACGATGTGCGGGCACTCAGACATTGCCTCCGCTGCCTGTGCAGCCTCGCGCACGAGGTGCACGTCCTTCGCGGCTTCGCGTATGCAGCCGAGGATCTCGCTTTTCAGCCAGTGCCCCTTTTCGAGCGAGTTTATCCACCGCGCTGTGCGGATGTTTATCTCCTTCACGGGGAACGAATACAGTATCTCGCGTATCATTTCACGTATGTCGTTCTCGTCGAGGGTGAGGCAGTTCACGGGGATGACCTTGGCGTCATAGCGGGCGGAGAGCTCCGATGCGAGAGCCTTCGCCTCGGGCGAGGTCGGGGAGGTCGTGTTCAGCACCACAATGAAGGGCTTCCCGATAGCTTTTAGTTCGCGGATAACGCGCTCCTCGCACTCCTCGTATTCGCTGCGGGGAATGTCCGAGATTGAGCCGTCCGTCGTCACGACGAGACCTATCGTGGAGTGGTCGGTGATGACCTTCTGCGTGCCTATCTCAGCAGCCATATTGAACGGTATCTCCTCGTCGAACCACGAGGTCATCACCATGCGAGGCTGCTCGTTCTCTATGTATCCGACCGCGCTCGGGACGATGTATCCCACACAGTCTATGAGGCGGACGTTGAAGGTCGCTCCCTCACCGAGGCTGACCTCAACGGCTTCCTCGGGTAT
>CAMHBN010000177.1 GCA_946183385.1 uncultured Ruminococcus sp. | reverse complement strand
CGCCGTACTCGCTCATCGAGAACTGGTTGAGCACATAGCCCTCGACCTTGCCCGATGCCATGGGCTCGATATTTCCGCCGCTGACAGCGATACGTGTGATGTCGGAGTCGCCGTCGCTGTATGCCGCCGCGTAGATGTTGTCTGCGGAGCTGTATATCGTGCCCGCAAAGCCTGCGAGTGCCTTGCTGTCAACTACCGTGAAATCGCCCGGCTCGCTGAAGTCGATACCGCTTATCACGGTGTAGCTGAGGAGAGTTTTCGCGTCGGGAGGAGTTGTCGGCATGAGCACGTCCTCGGGAGGCAGGCACTCGACCTCGTCGTCAACGCCGCAGCACGGGATATATCTCTCGATGTTCTTCGGGTCTTCAACGAAGTTGAAATTGACCGTGTTGTAATTGGAGATGAGGTACATACATCCGTCGGGAGCTATCCTCACGTCGTTATAGAAGCCGTCTTGGAAATACGTGCCGATGAGCTCGGGCTCGTCGCCTGTGGTGTATACCGATACGAAGGTATTGTTGCAGTTACCGTAGTAATAACCGTAGTCTTCGTAATAGTAAGATGACGCATTGCTGCCGATACCGCCTATTACCTCTATCATATCGTTGTAGATGTACATATCGTACACCTGCACAGTGTAATTGCCCTCTATGCCGAGTGAGCTGACATCGGGAGTGAGGTCGAGCTTCTTGGTGTCAGTGAACTCGCCGTCCTTCACCGAGGCGATATCAAGCAGGGGCATTTCGCGGTAATGGTTGACGTAAGCCTGCTTCTCCTCGTCGTAGTAGCCGTTCTCAGCGCCGTTCCACACGTAGTAGATGTTCCTGCCGTCGGTCTTGACGATGTCAGCCTCGCGCACACCTTCCTCCTGATCGTAGGTCTCGGAGTATTCGGGAGTTTCCGCGTCATTGCCGCTCGTTTGGGGAGCGAGATCGCCGTTGTAGCTTTCTTCCCCGTCTACGCCTTCATTGGCAATTGCCGATTCCTCCACTGCATTATCAGTCTTGAAGCCGCCTGTGATAAGTCCGCTCTTGCGACGATCCCTTTTCTGCTGTCTCTCGTACTTCCTGGCAGACGTCTCCATAAGCTCGTAGACTTCCTCGTAGCTCGCCGCTCCGTTCATATACGGAGCTTCAACGCGCTCGCCCTCGACCTTGGTCACGCCCTTGCCGCTCGGCTCGCTCACGGACGTGCTGCTGCCGCCGTTCTTGCGCTCCTTCATAAGATGTGCCGTGCCCGCATACGAGCCCGCAATCACCGCGCAGGCTGCTGCTCCCGCGGCTATCCTGCCCGCCACGGAGATACCGCTCCGCTTCTTCTTGGGAGCCTTCTCGTCGAGCATCTTCTTAATATTCTCGGGACTGAGCTGCTCGGGTACTTCCTCACTTGTGAGCATATCTCTCAGCTTCTCATCGTTCTCTTTCATAGTGCATCACCTTTCTGTTATCAGCGAATCCGGACATTATGTACCCGACAGCTCAAGTCTGAGCCGCTCCTTTATGCGCGACAGCCTCGAGCGCACGGTCGCGGCGTTCATTCCGCATATCTGCGCTATCTCGTCGCCTGTGTAGCCCTCGAGGGCGGACATCGACAGTATCAGCCGCGACTGCGGGTCGAGCCGCTCTACCGCGTCCCTCAGCTCAACGTTCTCGAAGCTGAATTCTTCCTCGGGGAGCTCCTCGTCCCTGAGCTCGGCGGTGTTCGCGAAGTATTCCCTCTGCCTGCGCTTTATCTTCGCCGAAAGTATCTTCATGATCCACCCGCGGAAAGCCTTCTCGTCCTTTAGCTTGCCTATCGTGCAGAAGGCGTCGAGGACGGTGTCGCTGACGACATCGCAGGCGTCGTGGGAGCTCCTCAGACTGTAAAGAGCAATGTGGTACAAGTCCTTATATACCAGAGAATAGAGCCGCGCGAAGGCTTCGGAATCGCCTTTTGCCGCGAGCTTCACATCTGTGGAGAAATCATTCATACGAATCCCTCCTTTGAATCGATTCGCTTATAAGGTGTCAGAAAAGGTGGAAATTGTTGCGCTCGGAAATAAAAATTGGCTATATGCACAAATAGCTATTCTTGCTTTTGGTACATATAGCCAATGAATTCACTATAGGGGCGCACAATGTGCGCCCGTTTATATACGGCATCGCAATCACGCGCGGAATAATTCCGCGGGCATACAACAATGGAACGGAAGTAGGGGAGGCTCTCTCTTGCAGAGCCTCCCCTCTTCAAAAACAGTCCACTGGACTGTTTTTGAATTCATCCCCTCTCAGAGCGCCCTTCGGTCTTTGTGGGGCTCTGCCCCACACCCTGCCAGAGGCTCTGCCTCTGAACTCCGCCAAGGAGCACAGCCCCTTGGAACCCGATGTTCGCGTCATAGTAGAATGCAACGGTAGTATTTATCCGCGATTCTAACAATCGCGAGAGCAATCTTACGATTCGTCAAAGGTAAGCAAGCCTGCGAGCGACAACGCGAATCGGCGGCGCGGACACCGCGCTGAAAAGGCTTGAGCGAAACTTTCGGCTTCGCGTCCAAGTTTATCAGAAACGGAAGATATTCCCGCGGGCGATACAATGTAGGGGACGGCGTCCTCGACGTCCCACATCGCTAATTACGCATTCGCGCGTCCGAGGAACGCCGCGCCGATTATACCTGCGTCGTTGCCGAGCTGGGCTATCACTATCTTCGTGTTCTTCGGCGAATTGCGGGTGTAGACCTCCTTCTCCACGAGAGCCTTCATCGGCAGGAGAAGCGGGTCGCCCTCGTTGCATACGCCGCCGCCTATGCACAGAACGTCGGGCTGGAAGATATTGATTGTATTCGTGATACCTGCCGCGAGGTACTTTATGTACTTGTCAACGACTGCCTTCGCATAGATATCGCCCGCTCTCATGCAGTCGAACGAGGTGCGTGCCGTTACCTTGCCCTTTTCCTCCGCAGCCTTGTTCATAACGCTGTCGGGGTGCTCTGCCATAGCCTCCTTGGTCATGCGGATAAGTCCCGTTGCCGAGGAATAAGCCTCGAAGCAGCCCTTGCGTCCGCACGAGCACTGCGCTCCGTCAACCTCGATGACCGTGTGACCTATCTCAGCGCCTGCGAAGTTAGAGCCTGCGTAGATCTTGCCGTCGATGATGATTCCGCCGCCGACGCCTGTTCCGAGCGTGATGCATACAGCATTTCTCGCGCCCTTAGCCGCGCCTGCCACAAACTCGCCGTAAGCTGCCGCATTGGCGTCGTTCTCGATGAATACGGGCTTGTCGCTCCTGCCGAGGAACTCCGTGATGTACTTCACCATGGGTGTGTCCTTGAAGCCGAGGTTGTTCGAGTACTCGATGATACCAGTAGAGCTGTTCGCGATACCGGGAGTGCCGATACCTATCCACTCGATGTCGTCGAGGGTGAGGTTGGCGTTCTCGACAGCCTGAACCGCCATCTTAGCCATGTCCTCCGCTATCTCCTTCTCGGGACGCGGACAGTTGGTCTTGGTGCTTGCCTTGGCTACTATCTTGTACTCCTCGTCAACTACGCCTGCGACGATGTTTGTACCTCCGAGGTCTATACCTACATAATATTTCATTTGATTTTTCCTCCTTTGGATTCCTTTGTAATAATTATGGTGCACTTGCCTTTTATATCGCACGTATCAGTTCCCGCGGGAACAAACACGCTTGAGCCTTTTTTCGCGTGTATAACGCACTCGCCGTCATACATTATGTCCGCCTCTCCGTCGAGGAAGAGCAGATGTGTGAAGGTGTCGGGACTGCCTACCGTCAGCGAGCGGAAGATGTCGTACTTCTCGGCAGAGAAGTATTCGCACTCCGCTATCGGGGTCCGCCACATACCCGCCATATTTATCCTCTGCGGCTGACCGTACCTCACGGTCGGAGGCTTGCACTCGGTGACGTCGAGCGCCTTGTCTATGTGTAGCTCGCGCGGCTTGCCGTCGGCTCCGAGCCTGCCGTAGTCGTAGACGCGGTAGGTCGTGTTGGAGTTCTGCTGTATCTCCGCGATGAGTATGCCCTTGCCAATTGCGTGAAGCGTCCCCGCCCTGATGAAGAAGACATCGCCCTTTTTCACGGACACGCGGTTCACGATATCGAGGAGCGTCCCCTCCTCTATCGCTTTGCGGAAGGTTTCGGTGTCGGTCTCCTCCGCGAAGCCGTATATCAGCTCCGCTCCCTCGTCGCAGTCAACGATGTACCACACCTCGGTCTTGCCGTATTCGCCCTCGACCCGCATTGCGTACCCGTTGTCGGGGTGAACCTGCACGGAGAGGTCGTTCCGCGCGTCTATCAGCTTTATCAGCACGGGGAAGTCCGCGAACCTGCCGCAATTCCTGCCGAGCGCCTCGGGGTGGGCTCCTATGAATTCGGGGAGCGTCATGCCGTCGAATTCTCCGCCGCTTATCACACTCACGCCGTCCCTGTGACAGCTGAGCTCCCAGCTCTCGGCGAGCCGCTCAAGTGCGCTCTCCTTGCCGTACTGCTCGCGGAGCTTCGTTCCGCCCCATATATAGTCCTTTATGGGAGGTATCAGTTCAAATGGTCTCATTCCGACCTCCTGCCAAATTCTTCAAACTCGTCTCTGCTTCCGCAGAACACGTTGAAGTCGATGTATTTCTCGTCGCCGTAGTAGCCGTCGAGCTCGCCGTGGTCGTCGTACTGCCAGAACGTCCAGTCCGTGAAATCGGGCTCGGTCTGCTTGCAGCGTATCCACAGCGGATAGTCGCCGCCGAGTATGGGCTTGACATAGCGGTAGTAGACGGGCAGAGTCGTGTATATCACGGGCTTTGTGCCGTAGTACTGCTCCAGCTCGTCA
>CAMHBN010000176.1 GCA_946183385.1 uncultured Ruminococcus sp. | reverse complement strand
CTGCAATACATCGGCGAGCACCCGAAGCTGGTGCTGCTGACGGCGGAGGACATCTCCGAGCTCAAATCAAAGGAGCTTGTGACCCTTGTCAACTTCATGTCAAGCAGCAGCCTTTGCGAGTTCGACGAGGAGCTAAAGGCGTTCAACGCGCTGAGCGAGGACTACCGCGTGGAGTACAGGCGGTACTATAACGAGGAGACGCATGAGCGCGATTACGAGCACCTGAGGCTCGATATCATCAGCGGCGACGGTCCTGATATTATCCCGTTCGACGCTGTATTCACACCCGATTCGTTCAGCTCGGGCGTGTTCTGCGACCTCTACGAATACATCGACGCCGACCCCGAGCTCAGCCGCGATGACTTCATTCCCAATGTCCGCGAGGCTTTCGAGCGCGACGGCAAAATGATGATGGTGACCCCTGCGTTCCAGAATTTCATGACTGTGACCGCAAAGGCGGGCTATCCCGGAGTCCGCGAGAACTGGAGCTTTGACGATATGATAACCGCCTACAACGCCAAGCCCGAGGGTATGTATTTTTTCGACCCTATGGAGGATACTCATACGCGCTATGGCCTCTTTGATAACGTAGTTCTTGACCAGTTCTTTATTGACTATGATAAGGCGGAGTGCCGCTTCGATTCGCCCGATTACATCAAAATGCTCAACTTCTTTAACGGACTTGATATAGGTCTGACAGAGAACGAATACAAACATCTGGAGCGCGACGACCGAAACATGGGCTGGTCGGGAGATGACATAATGAACGGCGAGACTTTCATTGAATTTAATTCAGGAAATTGCTACGGTTTCAGAGACCTTTTTGAAAAGGTGCGTTATGAATACAAAGACGAATGCGTGTTTGTGGGCTATCCCTATGACGGAAAAGAGAAAGGCTCGTTTATTCAGCTTGACACCTGCCTCGGCATAGTCGCCAACTCTCCGCACAAGGACGGTGCGTGGAGCTTCCTGCGCTATTTGCTCTCCGACGACTACTACAACGACCCGATATACTTTCATAAGTTCCCGGTAATAGAGAGCAGATTCGACGAGAAAGCTCAGCAGAGCGTTGACGGCTTCCTTGAATTCCCGTATGATGAGAACGGAAAAGTCACCGACGGCGATATGGTAAAGTGGGACTGGGAGTATACTGTCACTGAATTTGACGGCAAAAACTTTGTTCACAATGGGACTGTCAAGCTCGAACCCTTCACGCAGGAGGAGTGCGATTACTACAAGAATATGATAAAGAATGCCAATGTCATACGCTACGACGGCAATATATCGAATATAGTATGGGAGGAGGTATTGCCGTTCTTCAACGGTGAATGCACTGCCGAGGAGAGCGCGAAACGCATACAGAACCGCGCTTCGCTCTACCTCAGCGAGCGCTATGGCTGATAACACTAAAACAGCGGTATCATTGAGGTATCGCTGTTTTATTTTTAAAGAGCCATGATGTTGCACAATGAGCTGCGCCTTTGATTGTGCAAGCATACGAATTTCCGGAAAATGCTAAGTTTTTTTGAACTCTTTTGTCCGTGAAAGTTACTAATATACGAGAGGATATAGTGACGTCATACGCGAAGGAGGTATTAACTATGAAAAAAACTATAGCAATTTTATCTGCGATAATTATGATGGCAAGCTGCACTGCCTGTTCAAAGAGCAGCGGTGAAGGCAAAGGAAATGTTCAGTCGATGGCGCAGACGATGTACAAGGAGACGAAGATAAGCACCACGTCTGATATCCTCAACTGTGTCGGACTCTTTACCGCAAGTGACGGAAGTCTCGAATTTGTCTACTATGACACAAGTGAGAAGCTTCACGCTGTCCGCTATGATAAGGACTGCAATGAGGTCGGAAGCTTCGACATCGAAAAGGATAAAAACGAGTTCCTCTCCTATTTCTCGCCGATAAACGGCGGTTTCCGCGCTTTCAGCTCGGTCAGGGAAGATGATGAGCTCGTCATCTCCGTAAAAACATTTTCCGCAGACGGAAAAGTCGTTTCCGTTACAGACCTTGGCGACCTTGACGGGCGCTTTGATACGGACGGGTTCTTCATCTCAGCTCTGACATTCCACGGCGACAACTGTCTCATATCCCTTGAGGACGCTGCTCTTATAGTTGACGGCGACGGCAATGTGACCGAGTGTATCGCCATTGACAACGAAGCAGTTTACACTTATGACAGCGAAGGTGGTATCATCTGCTGTTCCTCGTCGAGTGCCGCGAGAATGGACAGGCTCAGAATTCCTGATGACAGGGAGTTGACATCTAATCCGAAGAATTCATTTATGATACAGCCTCAGATAGTCGGTGACGATAATTTCCCCGCTTATCTCATTCTCGACGACGGCATCTACGGTATGTCAGCTGACGGCTCCGAGACGCTGATACTTGATTTCTCCGCCTCGAATATCATATCGGACAAGGTGCGTGCCGTTGCGCCGCTCGGAGAAGGCAGATTCGTTATGCTGAGCGAAGATTCCCTTGTGCTGCTTACTGTACGTCCCGATGACTACAAGGAGCACCGCGAGACTGTTGTTCTTGGTGTTCACGATAACATAAACTCCTCTTTGCGCGACCTCGGCACTGAGTTTGCACGCTTCAATGACGGGTACAAGGTCGAAATGCGCGGATACGACGTAGAAAAAGACGAGCTGTGGACGGATATACTTGCAGGAGATTCTCCCGACCTGTATATGCCGAACACTCACGAGGAGATAGGCAGGTATGTGAATCTCGGAGCTGCCGCGGATTTTGCGAAGCTCCACGAGAAATACGGCGGTATGAGAGAAGATGATTTCCTGCCGAATGTAGTCAGCGCACTGAAATATAAGGGCAGGCTCTATTCGATGTCGAACAGGTTTTATCCTAATGTCTACATAGCGAACCGCGATGTCCTCAGCCGGGAGCAGGCTGTGTGGAATTATGATGAATTCTACGATTTTGTTGCTTCTCTTCCCGATGATATGTATATCAGCGAACACCATGTACTCGAATCTCCGCAGCAGATGTTTGATGCTCTGTGTGCGCTGAACACCTCCGACTGGATAGACTATGAAAAGGCGGAGTGTTACTTTGATACGCCAGAATTTGTGAAGCTGCTCGAATTCTGCCGCGATGCAAACTATGTCGGCGGATATGCTGCGAATTATTACAGCGTCACCACAAATGAGGACAGGAAGCTCGATGCACAGGAGAATATGTATATGCTCGGCAGAAAAAAGGCTCTCTTCGGGTTAACGACCGGGCTGATGAGTACACCTGTGGATTTTATCAGTGCAGCCGCGGGACACTCAATGGACGTCAGCGATATCACGCTCGTTTCTATGCCGAACTACACGCGCAGGGGAACTATCAGGGTGCAGGAGGAATATATGGTACTTGGCAGCGGAAAATGCCAGCAGGGCGGCTGGGAGTTCCTGAACTTTTTGATGAGCTTCGATCAGCAGACCTCAATGGCGGCTTCAAATACGGTCTGGCACACGCGGAAGGACGCGTTCGATTACACGTGGGAGAAGAAGTTCACGGAGATGAACGAGTCTGACCAAGAGTATTCCACCGGCATCGACGGCTATGATTATTCATATAATATCCATATCGCTCGAGAAGAATATGATTATCTGAGGGACTCGATACTCTCCTGTGACAAGTTCGCGGGCTACAACAGAATGCTCACTCCGATACTTAGCGGCGAATTTGCGACCTTCATAGGCGGTGATATCTCTGCCGACGAATGTGCAAAGCGTATACAGAACAGAGTATCTATTGCTTTAAGTGAGCAGGCGTGACTAATACAAAACAGCGGCACTCGCTCTTGCAGTGCCGCTTTTTGTTGCTTATGCATGAATTGTGAGTTGTCGATTCGTACAAAACAGAGAAAAAGTGTGAACTTTTTGTGAAACTTCGTCTTTTTTGCCTCCGAAATGCACTTACTTGTGAGTACTGTCTCTATGGACAGAAAAAAGGAGGACTTACAATGAAAAAACTTATATCATTACTTATGGCGACCGCCATGCTCGCGGGCTGTACAGCTTGCTCGAATGGCGGCGGCTCGGGGAGCTCCGCTCCCGTGGCAGTGACGGTGTCGCAGACTATGTACAAGGAGGAGCGCGCAGACAAGCCCGCGGGCTTCGGCAATCTCGGCGATATGGCTTACGTCGAGGGCAAGGGAACTCGCGTTGTGTGGGAAACAGGCGGCAAATTCAGCTACGCCGACTGCGGCGAGGACATGGTCTTCAGCGAGCCCGTAGAGCTTTTCACCGCGGACGATCGCTACAACTCGCTGACAAGTATTGCTCCCGACGGCACGATGTCGGTGTTCCTTATCCGCGGCAAATACAGCGGCGAGATAACCGACCCCGACTACTACAAAAACGGCGAGTACAGCTTCGAGATTCGCACCTACGACTGCGACGGCAATGAGCTCGCGGTGACGGAGCTCACCGACCTTGATAATTACATCTCGGCGTATAACGACATCATCACCTTCTTCTGCGCTTACGGCGACGGCTGGATAATCGGCGGACACTGCGGACGCTTCCTCATCGACGCAAACGGCGAGGTCGCGGAGAGCTCCGACGACGATATGACCTTCGAGAGCTACGGTATCGACAGCGAGGGCAAATACGTCCACGCGACCGCCACCGAGTACGGCTACATGGACGGCAAGACGCTGAAAGAGCCGCAGACCATGACCAAATACGGCAACTATCTGAGGCTGAACAGAGGCACATTCGCGGGTCAGGGAGACTTCAAGCTCTTCTTCATAATGAGCGACGGAATCTTCGGTCTGACGGCTGACGGTCATCTCGTCGAGGTGCTC
>CAMHBN010000175.1 GCA_946183385.1 uncultured Ruminococcus sp. | reverse complement strand
GTTCTAATGAACTTGTGATATAATCATATCATCGTTTAGGAGGGGCTTATGAAGAGATTGATACCGGGCACGACCATTAAATATACGCCGCAGGCAAGAAATGCGGCATTCTCGCTTATAGCGCCGGTGCTTGAAGCTACCGGAGGACTCACGCTCTCGCAGCTGTCAAAGCTCTCAGGGCTTGAGGGCTCGACCATACAAAACTGGATAAAGCGCGGCTGGGTCTCGTCCACCAAGGGCAAGAAGTACGATGAGCAGCAGGTGCTCCGCATACTGCTGATAAATATGCTCCGCGGCACGATGAAGCTGGAAAGCATCGTCAATCTTATGGCGTACATCAACGGCGACGTCGAGGACACCGCGGACGACATCATCGACGAGATATTGCTCTTCGACCTCTTGTGTAAGATGATATTCAACGCGGAGGACGAAAATATCTTTGCTCCCGACGAGGTGAGGGCTCTTATCGAGCGCGAGCTGAGCGAGTGCGAGAGCGGCGTTACCTCCGATGAAGAAAAGCTCTCGAATGCTATGTTCGTAATGGTGATGGCTTACAGGAGCGCATGGCTCAAATCCGAAATGGAGAAGGGCATGGAAGTTATATTCGGAGACGAAAACTGACTCGTCTGCCAGATATGAGGGATGCGGGTACAGACCCGCAAAAAGTGAATGCTTGGCGGCGTATGGGGGTATGCCGCACGGCAATAGGGAATCCATGGGGATTTATATTGGATGGAATTGGAACGAAGAAACGCCGAAGAGGACAAGCCTCTTCGGCGTTTTGCGTTATACCTTGTAGCCCTGCGCACGGAACGAGTCTATCACATCGCCGAGTATGGCGGCATTTGTAGCCGATACCGAGTGGAGGAGGAGTATCTCTCCGCCGTGAGCTGATTTGGTCAGCTTTGCTGCTGCCTCAGCCGCGTCGGGCTGAGCGTCGGTCTTCCAGTCCACGTAGGCGTAGCTCCAGAACACTGTCTTGTAGCCGCATTTCTGTACGGTCTCAAGCGCCTGCTCGGAGTATTCGCCGCACGGACAGCGGAAATACTGCATCTCGTAGCCGTAGTTGTTGAGGACGTAATTGTGCAGCGACATTATCTCCTCCCGCGCTCCCTCCTCTGAGAGAGTGGGTAGGCTCGCGTGCGTCATACCGTGGTTGCCGAGGGTGTGTCCCTCCGCTATCATACGCTTGACGAGCGATTCCTCACGCTTGGCGTAGTCGCCCGTAAGGAAGAATACCGCGTGCACATCCTTTTCCTTCAGTGTGTCGAGTATTTTTGAGGTATAGCCGTTTTCATAGCCCTGATCGAAGGTGATGATAATTCTCTTGTCGTCCGCCGACAGGGCGAAGGCATCAAGGTCGCCGTATCGGTCGTTGAACTGCAGGGCGTCGGTCGGACGGTTGAGCGCGTCCAGCGACGTGCCCTGCCCGTAGCCTATCCTTGTGCAGTCCGCGGCGCAGACAGATACCGTCGGCACTATAGCCGCAGTAAGGAGCGCCGCCGCAGTCGGAGCTATTCTTTTCATAAGCGTTTGTTTCCTTTGATATTTTGCAGAGTTCCTCTGCAAGCTTAGTATGACTCGCGGGCTGAGAAATATGATTTGTAAAATCGGGAAAAACGCGGGAAAGGCGCAGAATGATAAATTAGTAACAAAGTTTAAAAAATATAGTGCAAAATTTTTGATACGATTGCAAAGAAAAAGAAAATCTGCTATTGCAATCCGTAATAGCTTATGGTATAATCGTGGTGTAAATTGCCTTAGGGTATAAAGGAGGTATTGCTTATGGTAAACGTCAAAGGCTTATGGGTGCTCATCACAGGCGCAAGCAGAGGGATCGGATACCTTTCGGCTAAGTTTATGGCGGAGCAGGGCGCAAATCTCATTCTCCACAGCAGAGACGCGGCACATTGCGAAAAGGTGCTCGCGGAAGTCAAGGCGCTGGGAGTTGAGGCTTATGCTGTTTCCGCAGAGCTGTCCGAGCCCGATTCAGTGCAACTCATGCTCGCCGAGATAGACGCAAAGGGTACGCAGGTGGACATCGTCCTCAACAATGCGGGTCTCCAGATAGCCTACAGAACGGATTATCTCGCGACGCCGTATACGGACTACGATATAAGCTTCCGTATCAATACCGTCGCTCCCATGCTGATATGCTACCACTTCCTGCCGAAAATGGCAGAGAGAGGCTTCGGCAGGATAGTCAACACCACGAGCGGTATCGACCTCGAGCCCGAACAGGCAGGCTATTCTGCGGCTAAGGCTGCGCTGAACAAGGTCACGCACGACCTCGGGAAGATGTACGATGGCACAGACGTCATGCTCAATCTTACAGACCCCGGCTGGTGCAGGACCGACCTCGGCGGACCAAAGGCTCCAAATGCACCCGAGAGCGCTCTCCCGGGCGTACTCGTCGGAGCGTTCGCGGACGACAGGAAGTCGGGACGCATATTCTCGGCTCAGGAGTTCGCGGGACTCTCGCTTGAGGAGGCAGTGGCAAAGGCTGAAATGCAGGATAGTGATTATGTCCGCCGATAAAAAAACAGACGGGCATTGAGAATAGAAAACATATACAATACACAGAGAAATGATATCGAAGAGGGATTGCCGTGCTTGTGCACGGTGAGGGGTGAACCCTCGGGCTGATTTAGGCTAAGTCCCGAGGGGGAAATGAAAAGCGGCAGTTTGGAGTAGCTCTCCAAGCTGCCGTTTATTTTTGTTATGCCGCACGCTCAGCCCTGCTTGTCCGCAGGAGCCTCGGCGTGTTCGCCTTATGCCTGAAGGTAAGACCTTACAAGCACCTGAAGAAGCTCGTCTCTGTCGATGTGACGGATAAGGTTTCTTGCGTTGTTGTATGTGGTTATGTAGGTGGGATCCTCGGAGAGGATATAGCCTACGATCTGATTAACGGGGTTATAGCCCTTCTGCACGAGAGCGTCATAGATTATGGTGAGATTTTTCTTGAGTTCCGCTTCCTTGTCTTCGTTCACGGAAAATGTCATAGTTTTGTCGAACATATCATCAGCCTCCTGTTGGGAATAATTACTTCGGTAGAAGCTTACTACTATTATACAATAAAACTGCCGCCAATGCAAGAGCGCAGGATAAATTTTCCCGATTTGACTGTAAACGGCTGTTGGATTTGTCTATGTTCACCAATGTGATATGTACGGCACATATGCGGAAAAAGCAGACGGATGTGGACATCCGCCCCTGCAGGTCGGGGATATGTAGGGGTCGATGCCTTCATCGACCCGTTAGTTTCTGACGGTTTGTCAGTCGCAGCAGCCTGTACGCTTTACAAAGCTGTTGCAGTCGGTGCACTCGGGAACAGTGGGGTTCTCCTCGTGAGTGCCGACGGAAATGGAATCGAGCGAGCAGTAGTTCTCGGTCACCATATTGTGCTGACACTGCGATACGGAACATCTGATACAGTCGTTCTTATGCTTGTTATCCATGATACAAGCCTCCTTGATAAGAATTAGCTTTACAGCTAAGGGTAGTATGCACCGTAAAAACAGAATTATTCAAAAAATGGGACGTCGAGGACGCCGTTCCCTACACAGGCGTGCTGAAACGGCTTTTGTAGGGGCTGGCGTCATCGACAGCCCGAAAAAAACGGCGGTCGCTTTGACCGCCAAACAGACATGGTTTACAGACCTGTGTATCACAGGCATGATTATTCCTATAACTGCACCCGCAAGGAACCATACAGCTGTGCTGTACTTGATTGCACATTAAAGCAAGGTTGATTTTCAATCATGTTTTAATCTGCTATTAAGTCGCTTTGTCATAATGACTTTGAATTTCCGCTTTATTATGAGCGGATTTTTCTCGTCAAGAACAGGTATTGTCTCGACAGTAACTTCGTATTTTTTCCCTACATATCCATCCGATTTTTGTTTGAGGATATCCGCTGTGGCAGTAAGCCACGTGATGTACCTAATCTCATCATCGTCCCGAGCTGTTGAATAATCAGGCTGTGTAAGCCGAGGGAAGAGTTCGGCTTTGAACGAGTTGATTGCCGTGTACCTCGGATGCCGAAACAATCCGCGCTGTACCTCTACAAGCTGCGGGAGATTTTTCTCCTCTTGGATAATATCGGATACATCTATCCAATATCCGCTCGTATCGACATTGGCTACATCGCGCATAATGAATACGCAGGACGAAGCGCCTGATTTTGCGTAGTCGATATATGCTTGGTCGTTCTCCCAAGGTTTTTCCTTTTTCTTTTGCATAATAACACCTCCTTTTTCAGCCTCCGTGCCGCGGAAAAAACAGCACATCGCTTTAATTCTTACAGTATAGCCTTGCAATGTGATAATTGTGTGAAATTTGCCGCTGAATCTATATTTCCCCCGCTCCGAGCCATACTATCTCCGAAGGAGTTGTTGAAATGTCGGTAATACTTATCCGTTCGCTTATTTTGTATGTGCTCGTCATATTCGCGGTGCGGCTCATGGGCAAGCGCCAGCTCGGAGAGCTCCAGCCCTCCGAGCTCGTCATCACTATCCTCGTCTCGAACATCGCCACCCTGCCGCTCGAGGACGTCAATATCCCCGTCATCGTCGGTATCACGCCGATACTAGCCCTCGTCTGCTTCGAGGTGGCGGTGTCGTGGCTGTGCCTGCGATTCCCTGCCGTGAGGCGCTTCATCTCGGGCAGTCCGAAGATAATCATAAAAGGCGGAAAGATAGACCGTCAGGCTATGCGCGACCTGCGCTTCTCCGTGGACGACCTCATGATGGCTCTCCGCGGCAGCGAGATATTCGACCTCGCGGAGGTGCAGTACGCCATTGTCGAGACCACGGGAAGTATGTCCGTGATGA
>CAMHBN010000174.1 GCA_946183385.1 uncultured Ruminococcus sp. | reverse complement strand
CAGCGGGATATGGAGCTCGTACTCCTCGCGCACGAGCTCCTCGATGCGGGCGATGACCTGCTCGGGCGTCATACCGAGCGCGAACTCGTCTATCATGAACTGAGCCGCCGTCTCTATCGTCATCTGCTTTATCTTCCATGAAATGCCCTCGGGCGGGTCGGTGACGCCGTTCTCCGCGAGGAAGCGGCGGTCGATATCGAACCACATACCCATAGAATCTATCAGTGTGCCGTCAAGGTCAAAAATAATGCCCTTTATCAAGTCTTTGCCTCCGTAGTTTTTGATGTTGAGGGTTCGGTCGCGGGCTCGGGCTGAGCCTCAGTTGTTGACTCGGTCGCGCGCTCTCTGTCCTCGGGATAGTTTTTCCTCAGCCACACCATATCCTCTTTTGTGAAGTAGCGGTTCTCCATGAGCCACTCTTCCTTCTGCTCGTCGGTGGTATAGTCAACTCCCGCCGACTCCTCATTGCCGCAGAGAATGACAGCCTGTTTGGCCATACTCTCGTATATCCGCTCGAACCTCGCTATATCGTAGGTCTTGTTCCCGACGAGCGGATCGGCGATATGCACGACCTTCTCCTCGTAGTCGAAGCCGTACATCACCACGCAGTGCTGCATCGGGTTGAAGTAGAGGTCCTCGCCGCAGCCGAGCCTGAACTCGAACTGCTTGCGGGTCTCCGCCTGATTTATCGTAGTCCACACGATGACGGGTCTGCCCTGCTCTATCTGGTAGTAGAGCTCCTCGATGGAGCTGCCCGTGAGGTCAACTGCATACCAGTCCGAGCCGATATAGGAGAAGTAGTCGTCCGCCGTTTTAACGATGACCGGCGCATTGCAGCCGAAGCCGTCGTTGTGGTGCGGATTGCCGATGTAAGCCTCATTCATCGTATAGTAGCCTATCTGATCGTTAGGCATAAAGATGTCAGCCAGCTCGACCTTGTCAGCCCCGAAGCCGTAGAAGTTGAGCAGCTCCGTGAGCGCGGTCACCTCGCAGCCTGTGGGGAGCTCGGGCTTTTGCAGCACAGCCTTTACGTTGACCGCGCACTTCTCCCTGAGCTTATAGTCCGACGGCATTTTCGTATCCACCTCTATCGGCAGCGGTGCTCCCGACGGAAGCGTAGACGGCTCCGTCTCAGCCTCAGTCGTGGGCTGGGCAGTCGTAACGGGCGCTGTCGTCGTTACGGGGGCTGTGGCTCCCTGCACAACATTGTCGCCTTCCAGACGCAAAGTACGTCCGTTGCCGCAGGATGTCATTCCCGCCATACAAAACACAGCGGCAGCTATTGCACACATTCTTTTACTCATTCAATCCAACTCCAGATCTATCGCGATCTTCGCCCTGTAATCGTCAGCTGCGGAGGTCACGTTGTCGAGTGCAAGACCGTAAATGTCCGAAGCCTTTCCCTCAAGCTCGGCAAAACGCCTTGACACCCTGTTCTTCTGTGAGAGCTTTGCGAGCGACGAGCCGAACGGTATGACCGCCTTGCCCTTTGCCGCCGCGAGTATTTCCCTTCCCCTGTCGTTGAAAGCCAGTATCCTGCCGTAAGGCGGAACGTGCGTCATGTCCTCTCGCGTTATACCTATCAGCAGCGAGAGCATTATCCGCTTGATACGTGCCATCGTATATCTCTTTGTCTTGACGGTGCCGAACAGCTCCTCCAGCGAGCCAGCCATTCTTGCGCCGTATATCCTGTGCTCAAGTCCCTGAGCAATGTCACTTATCCGGGCTATTTCCTCGGGCGAAGCCATTCTCAGCTTGTAGAGCATCACCCTTTCAAGCCGTTCGAGCTTCGCTATACCGCCCTTTTCGGCGGCTTCCCCGACCGCCTTTGCCCATATCTCCGGCATTATCTCCGCAAGCTCTGACGTCCCCGCACCTGCAAGTATGCGCTCGCGGATATAGGAAGCGCTCGCCTTGCCGTCCTCGACCGCGCCGCTGTCGTGGGAAGCTCCCTCGCGCCTGACGGTGAACGGCACTATCGGCGAGCGCAGCGACTTCAGCGCCCGCAGGTACTCGATAGCGAGGGTGTTGTTCGGCTCGGAGACTATCGCCGCCGCATTCGGGTACACGCCGCTCAGCACCGAGGTCAGTGCGCGCGGATAGGTGTAGCCCTTTTCCATTATTTCGTTTATGTCGAAGGCGCGGGTGGAAGCTACCTCGTCCACCATTTCGAGCGCACGCGACAGCTTTTCGACATCGCCGCATTCGCTCCCGAACGAGAGCTCGTCAACGACTCCGAGGCTGTTCAGCAGCCATACCGCACCCGCGGCGAAGTTCTCCGCGGACGAGAGGCTGTACTGCACAGGCAGCTCGATGACGAGGTCTACGCCCGACTTCACCGCGAGCCGCGCACGCATGAGCTTATCCATTATCGCGACATCGCCGCGCTGAACGAAGCTGCCGCTCATAACGGAGACGATATGGGTCGCGCCGTTTTTACGTGTTTCGTTGATGTGGTACAGGTGCCCGTTGTGGAACGGGTTGTACTCACAGATAAGACCGCTGACTTTCATATCCCACCTCAATACATAATGATACTATTATATTATGCCTTAAAAACTTCAATTTGTCAATATCAACGTTTGACACAGAACTCAGAATGTAGGGGCGCACAGTGTGCGCCCCTACATAATGCTGCCGTTGGACTGTCGGTAATTGGCGGGACGCCGAGGGCGGCGTCCCCTACAAAAAAACGGACACCACAGGGTGTCCGTTTATTGCTATTACTTGGAGATGAGCTCAAGTGTATCTCTTGCAATGAGGAGCTCCTCATTTGTGGGAACTATCCATACCTCGATCTTTGAATCGGGGGTGGACAGCTTTGTGAGCTTGCCTCTGATGGAGCGGTTGAGCTCCTTGTCTATCTTGATTCCGAAGTAATCCATATCGGTGCATACGCCCTCGCGTACCTCCCATGAATTCTCGCCGATACCGCCTGTGAAGAGGACAGCGTCGAGACCGTTCATAGCAGCCGCATAGGAGCCGATGTACTTCTTTATCTCGTAAACGAGCATATCGGAAACGAGCTGAGCTCTCTCGTTGCCCTCGTTAGCCGCAGACTGAACGTCGCGGTTGTCCGAGCCAACGCCCGATACTCCGAGGAAGCCGGACTTCTTGTTCATGTATTCGCTCATCTGTGAGGGAGTGAAGCCGTGCTTGTCCGCAACGAATGTAACAGCAGAGGGGTCAACAGAGCCTGTACGAGTACCCATAACAACGCCGTCGAGAGGAGTGAAGCCCATTGAAGTATCAACCGACTTGCCGCCGTCAACAGCAGTGATGGAGGAGCCGTTGCCGAGGTGGCAGGAAACTATCTTGAGGTCCTTTACGTCCTTGCCCATAGCCTTGGCGAGAGCCTTGGAAACGAAGCGGTGCGATGTGCCGTGGAAGCCGTACTTTCTTACGTGGTACTTCTCGTAGTCCTCATAGGGAAGACCGAACATGAAAGCCTTGGGAGGCATAGTCTGGTGGAAAGCGGTGTCGAATACGACTACCTGAGGAACATTTGCGGGGATAACGCTCTTGCAGGCACGGAGCGCGAGTGCGTGAGCGTGGTTGTGTACGGGAGCGAGCTCGCGGAGCTCGTCTATCTTGTCGATGACCTCGTCAGTTACGAGCACGGACTTGTCGAAAACGTCAGCGCCCTGTACTATACGGTGACCAACAGCGGAGATCTCGTCCATGCTGTCGATGACCTTAGCCTCGCTCTTTGTGAGAGCTTCAACAAGCTTCATGAAAGCCTCGGTGTGAGTGGGAAAAGCGCAGTCCTCGTCGAGAGTTCTGCCGTCAGCAGCCTTGTGTGCGATATGACCGTCGATACCGATACGGTCGCAGTTGCCCTTTGCGAGCACGCTCTCATCGTCCATATTGATGAGCTGGTACTTGAGTGAAGAGCTACCTGCGTTAACAACTAAGATTATCATAATACAGATTCCTTTCAGAAAAATATTTTGCGTGTAATATTATACCACAAATTGACAGATAATGCAACAGGGGCGGAGTTTTATTTCTGATTTAACTAAATATCCCCCTCATCACAAAAACCACGGGCGCACAATGTGCGCCCCTACAGGTTCACTTGAAGAACGAAAAGCCCTTTTTTTCATAAGGCTCGGACTCCGACGAGAGCACCTTATAGCCGTCCGCCTCTATAGCTGCTTTGAGCTTTTCGGCGTCGAGGGGCTGCTCGGAGATTATTTCCGTCGTGCCCTTTTTATGCGACGATTCGATCTTCTTTACAGTGAAATTATTGCGAATCGTGTCGTTGACGTGTGCCTCGCAGTGTCCGCACATCATACCGTCTATTTTAAGCGTAGTTTTTATCATAGTGAACACCTCCGTGTTATTATTATATAACAAATTGTCATGTTTGTCAAGGAACCGCTCTATCTTGACAAAATGCCAATGCTGTGATATAGTATTCTCAACCGCAAAAACAGCGGTGATTTGCTGAAAAGGAGGCATTCACAATGATGATGTTCCTGCGTTTAAGAAATATCTGACAGCATGGAACTTTAAAATAGTTTCATGCTTATCCGAACACAAGAAAGCTAAACTATTTTTAAAGGAGAGAAGTCATGATATTTCAGGATAATGTACTAAAAAACTATTTAAAGAACGTTTACTTCATCGCAGGCACACCGTGCGGCGGCAAGACTTCTGCTTCAAAGGCTCTCGGGGAGAGATACGGTATTCCCGTATATAATGCCGACGAAATGTTCCCCATTCATCAGAGCAGAGCTGACGCGGTATTTCAGCCAAATATGAACAGAAGCTTCGCAAGTGCCGACGAATTCTTCGGACGGACTGTCGATGAATACGTAAACTGGCTCATAAACAACACGAGGGAGCAG
>CAMHBN010000173.1 GCA_946183385.1 uncultured Ruminococcus sp. | reverse complement strand
AGGGCAAAGCCCTTGGTCGCCTTCTATGGAGGCGAAACACTAAATCCTAAATAAAACTCCCTTTCAAAACAGTCCGGTGGACTGTTTTGAAACACAAGCAATACAGGTTACTGAGAAAGCAATTACGATACATCATTTCAGTGAAAGGATGACCTTTATGAAAAACTACAAGAGGATAATCGCAGCGGTACTGGCAATGGCAGTATCGGCGGCGGCTACAGGTTCTATCGCTTATGCAAAGAGCGGCAGCAAGTCCGAGGAGACAAGCGCGGCTGAGTCCAAGAGCACGAGCGAGGATAAGTCGGCAAGAGCAGCTTCCGACAGCGCGGCTTACAAGGACGAGACAGTGTACGTCCTCTGCAATACGGATTCGTCGGTGAAGAACGTCGTTGTCAGCGACTGGCTGAAGAATGCTCCCGCGCTGAGCAGTATCCGCGACATCTCCGACCTCGAGGACATCGTCAATGTCAAGGGCAACGAAGATTTCGCGAAGAACGGCGAGGACCTCGAGTGGACGGCAAACGGCAGCGACATCTACTACAAGGGCACTACCGATAAGGAGCTCCCTGTTGACGTAAATATCACCTACTACCTCGACGGCAAGCAGATCTCTCCCGAAGACCTCGCAGGCAGGAGCGGACACGTGACCATCCGCTGGGACTACAAGAACAAGCAGAAGGTCACCAAGGAGATAAACGGCAAAAAGACCGAGATATACGTGCCCTTTATGGCGGCGAGCGCCGCTGTCCTCGACACGGGCAAGTTCATGAACGTCGAGGTCACGAACGGCAAGGTCATCTCCGACGGCAACAGGCTCATCGTAGTCGGAGCGGCATTCCCGGGTCTCACCGAGAGCCTTGCGCTCGACGAGATAAAGGCTATGGATATCGAGCTCCCCGAGAGCTTTGAGCTCTCTGCGGACGTCAAGGATTTCGAGATGAACACCTCCGTTACGGTCGTATCGAACGAGATATTCTCGCAGCTCGACCTCGACGACAGCTTCGATATGGGCGACCTTGAAGAGAAGCTCCGCGAGCTCAGCGACGGAGCGGCACAGCTCAGCGACGGCACAGCCAAGCTCTATGACGGTATCTGTGAGCTCTCCGACAAGTCGGGCGACCTCACGAGCGGTATCGACAAGCTCTACGACGGTTCGCTGTCACTCAAAAACGGTACCGGCGACCTCGCAAGCGGCGCAAAGCAGCTTGCAGACGGTACCAAGACCCTCTCCGATTCGACAGCTAAGTTCGGCGAGGGCATCAGCTCCGCGAAGGACGGCTCGGGCAAGCTCGTCAGCGGTCTCGGACAGGTGAAGGACGGCTCGGGCGAACTTGTCGGCGGAGCAGAAAAGGTGAATAACGGTGCTGAAGCACTGGAAAAGGGTCTCTCCGAGGCAAAAACGGGCTCTGACGAACTGGTAAAAGGTTTCGCAGAGGTGAATAAGGGTTCAGCGGCTCTCTCGGAGGGAGCGGCACAGCTCGGCGGCGGTATAGGTACTCTCGCTGAGGGAAGCTCCAAGCTCAGGGACGGCTCTGCACAGGTATCCGAGGGAGCGGGCACACTTTCAGAGGGCGCGGCTGCTCTCAGCAGCTCCGCGGGACAGCTCTCCGCGGGTATAAGCTCGGCTAAGACGGGCGCTGACTCGCTCACTGCGGGCATAAGCTCCGCAAAAACGGGCGCCGACACTCTCAGCGCGGGAGCTTCACAGCTCACGGCGGGCGCTGATTCTCTCGCGGCAGGAGCTTCACAGCTTGAAACGGGAGCTTCACAGCTCGCCGCAGGAATAACCACGGCAGGCACGGGACTTGACACCACTATCGCTGCAAACGAGCAGGCTCTCGCGGCATTGCAGGCACTGTATCAGGCATCGCCCTCGCAGGAGCTCGCAGTCGCAGTCGGCACGCTGCAGCAGACCATAGACGCTCAGAAGCAGATAGCTGCCTCAATGAATGAAGGCGGACAGCTCGCAGCGGGCGCGGCGGCAGTTTCCGCGGGTGCGGGACAGCTCAATGCAGGCGCGGGACAGCTCTCGGCGGGCGCAAAGGAGATAGGCGGCGGACTCGAGCAGCTCTCGGCAGGCCTCGGCGCGGCGGAGACAGGCTCGGCACAGCTCTGGCAGGGCATGGCACAGCTCGACGAGGGTGGCAAGGCTCTCGCGGCGGGCGCAGACAAGCTCTCGGGCTCGTCGGCACAGCTTGCGGCAGGCGCCAAGTCGGTATCAGACGGCGCGGCACAGCTCGACGGCGGCATCTCGCAGCTCTCAGCAGGCAGCGGCAGCCTCACGGGCGGACTTGAACAGCTCATCGCGGGCATTGCACAGCTCTCAGCAGGCAATACCTCGCTCAACAGCGGACTTGCGCAGCTCTCCGCGGGCGCTTATGACCTCAAGGGCGGCACAGCTCAGCTCTACGCGGGTGCGGGAGCTCTCAACGATGGTATCGGTCAGGCTTACGCGGGCTCTTATGCTCTCGACAGCGGACTCGGTCAGCTCGTCACGGCAAGCGGTCAGCTCGGAAGCGGCGCTGATACGATATATCAGAATATGCTCAAGCTCAGCAGCGGCGCAGAACAGCTCAACAGCGGCGCAGGAGCTCTCTATACAGGCATCGGCACTCTCCACGACAGCGTACCCGCCCTCACAAGCGGTATCGGTCAGCTGAAATCGGGCGCGAAGGAGCTCAACGACGGCATGAATAGGTTCGACAAGGAGGGTATCAGCAAGATAAGCGAGGTCATCGACGAGGCTCTGCCCGACATCACCGAGCGCTTCAAGGCTGTACGCGACGCCTCCAAGGAATACGGCACATTCTCCGGCAAATCCGACGATATGGACGGCAGCGTGAAGTTCATCTACGTATTCGACGGCACCGACAAATAAGCAGTTTTCTTCCATAGAACTTGTTTCCGAGGAAAATGTATACAGATTTTCGAGCAGTATTTTTCTGATGGCAAGGCGAAAGTGCGCAGCAATACTTGATGTATTACAAGCGCTTTCAACGCAGGCATCGGGAAAATATGCCGAAAAGATGTGTGCGTTTTCCGTGGAAACAAGTTCAAAGTTCCTCATATAGAAAAGAAGCGGGACAGATTTCGGTCTGTCCTGCTTCTTTTTTGTCTTATGTAGGGGCGGATATTATCCGCCCACAATATACGAATACTGGACTCACGGGCGCCGACACGGCGCCCCTGCATCGTGTGCGGTCATACGACCTGTGTAGGGGCGGCGTTCCGCCGCCCGCTTGGGAATATTCCGCGCGCATTTACCGTTACCGCAAAAAAATCGGGACAGAAATCTCTGTCCCGATTTGGCGTTATGCTGTTTTGAATGCGGTCTTGTCGATCACGCCCGCGTCGTATCTCTGTATAACCAGAGCGTCGTTCGCGGTAACGCCCGCCTCGCCGTCAACGTCGGCGTTCTTCTTTGCCTGTGCGCTGAGTCCGTACTTGTCCTGATTTGCTATGGACTGAAGTATCGCTACAGCGTCCGCTATCGTTACCTTGCCGTCGCAGTTCGCGTCGCCCGCATTGGACTTGTCGGACTGTGTGGCGGTAGTAGTTGTGGTAGTGGTGGTCGGCTTTGTTGTAGTCGTAGTGGTCGTGGTAGTTGTCGTAGTTGTGGTTGTAGTAGTCGTCGTAGTAGTTGTTGTAGTGGTGGTTGTCGTAGTTGTGGTAGTCTCGGGAGGAGCGGAAGCCGCTACGTAGTCGTCTACGATGCCTGCCCAGAACTTGCCTATCTTCTCGTAGCCCTTATCCGTGGGGTGGAGCTTGTCGGAATCCATATCGTTCATGCCGTCGAGACAGCCGTGAACGTCAGCGAACTGAACCTTCTTGCCCGCGCTTTGGTAGTCGGAAGCCACCTTCTTGACGGTGTTGTTGTAGTTGGCAACTCTCTGAGCGTTGCCGCCGTAAGCGGTGAATTCGGGGATGGAAGCGAGGAATACGATTCCGTCGGAGGGCATATCCGCGAGGATATAGTCGAGCAGTGAGTGGAGGTCCTTCTCGCACTCGCTCAGGTCGCGGTTAGCCGTCATATCGTTCGTACCTATCATAAGGAGGACGATATCGGGCTGAGCGCTCTTTATAGCGTTCTTAGCCTTTAGCTTCTCGAGCAGACCGTTCTCGCCCCAGCTGGGTATCGGGTACTTCTGCACGATGGTGTATCCGCTGTAGCCCGCGTGGTTGTCATCGTACTGTACGTTCTTGCCGTTGAAATTGAAGCTTGCGCTGCTGCTTCCCTCGGGACCTACCATATCCACCTTGGTGTAGCCCTTCTCCTTGAGATAGTAGTCGAGGTACTTTCTGTAGCCGCCCGTATGACCGTAGCCGAAGGTGATGGAGTCACCGATGGGCATTATCTTTATGGTATCGTTCTTGTTGACATTGCCGCCCGAGCTCGGGGTAGTCGTCGCAGCCGAAACTGTGCCCTTGCCCGTGGTAACGGCTGAAGCCTTGCCCGACTTGGACACCTGTACTGCGTCGATGTAGAAGTCGCAGAGGTCGCCGGAGCCGTCAACTGTCTCGATGTAGAGCACGAGATCGCTGCCGCCCTGCGGGATAGTGTACTCGGTGTTCTCAAGCTTTGTCCACACGCCGCTCTCGGCTGTGCAGGTAGCTATCTTGTTGTAGGTGGTATCGCTGCCGTCGCTCTGCTGGAGCGAGAGCTGCATTGATGTGCTCTTGCCCGACTTCTGGAGAACTGCGGTGCTGAAGCTGTAGGTATAGCCGGGAACGAATGCGCCCGAATCGAGAGTGATGGCTGCGCCGTTCCACTCCTTGCTTCTGCCCGATATGAGGAGCGACTTGCTGCCGTCATAGTAGTTGGAGGTGTCATTGGTAAGTGTTGCGCCGCCGCGGCT
>CAMHBN010000172.1 GCA_946183385.1 uncultured Ruminococcus sp. | reverse complement strand
CGCAGCATTATCGTCATCTTGTGAATCTCGGCGGTCAGTATGCTGAGCGAGCCCTCGTTGTAGTCGGCAAAGCTCACGGAATCGCTGCCCTTGAGTATACCGTCGATGTCGTTGCAGAGCGCAAGGAGCTTCTTCCTGCGCTGATACTGCAATATCTCGTCCACGGTGAATATCGCCGCCGACACAGCTGCGAGCACTATCGCCGCCGGTATGCTGAAAAGCGCGCACACTGCCACTCCGACAGCCGTCAGCGCGATATGGAGCACACGGCGAAGCTTCTCGGGAGTCATTTCTCCACCGCCTTATAGCCCATTCCGCGCACGGTAACGATTATGGACGGGCTCTGCGGGTCGTCCTCTATTTTTTCGCGCAGGCGCTTCATATAGACGTTCAGCGTGTTATCGGAGACGTACTCTCCCGACACCGACCACAGCTCCTCCGCGAGACGGTCGCGGGTGAGGAGCTTGTCCTTGTTGCTGAAAAAGACGAGCAGCAGGCGGTATTCGAGCGCCGATAGGTAGACCTCCGCGCCGTTCTTCGTGACTATGCCGCGTGCGGGGTCTATGGTGACGTTCCCGCAGGTGAGGACGGCAGATGTGCGGCTGTTCTTGCGCATTGCGTTCTTCATACGCGCGACGAGCTCACGCGGGCGGAAGGGCTTGCTTATGTAGTCGTCCGCGCCTATCTCAAAGCCCGCAACGGTGCAGGCTTCATCGGCGGAGGCGGTAAGAAATATCACAGGCACATCCGACGCCGCCTTTATCGCGGAGCAAACCGTGAAGCCGCTGCCGTCACCGAGCGAGAGATCGAGCAGCACGCAGTCGAAGGTGCCGTTCTCAAAGGCTTCGATACCCGAAGCCTGCCCCGCGGCGTGAACGACGGTATAGCCCTCGGACGTAAGGAAGAGCGAGAGATTCTTCGCGAGCTGCATATCGTCCTCAACAAGAAGTATCTTTTGCATGGTATCACCTCTTTATTTTAAATATTGTAACATAAAACCAAAGAAATTGCAACAGCCTCCCGAAAAAAATACGGATTTCAAAAAAACAGCCTGCACCTTCAGTGCAGACTGTTTATACTCATTCATCCTTTTCGCGTCTTTTGGCGCGTACAACGAGCAGTGCTCCGAACGAGACGAGCAGGAACAGCATCACAGCTGTTGCCGTACCGTTTGTTTCGATACCTGTCGGGATTATCACGGCAGGGCTGTCCTCCTTCGTGTTCGGGAGCTCTATCACGTACGCGCAGCTCTTTTCGCTGTCAGTCTTTTTCACGTAGCTTTCGTGCTCGGCGACAGTTACGCTTCCGCTCGATGATATTGTAAATCTGATATCACTTTCGGGCTTTACATATCCCGACGGCGGAGCTTTCTCCTCAAGGCAGTATGTTCCGCGCGGCAGAGCCTCGCTTATCTCTGCGATGAAGCCGTCAGCGCCGCTGACGATGTCCTCGTATCCGCTCATGGGAGTGTAGTCCTTGATACCGTTCACGCACTTGTAGAGTGCAAAATGCGCGCCTTCAACAGGTGCCTTTGTTGCGGAATCCACCTTCTTCACTTTAAGTGTGAACGGCTTGTTATAGATGTCTATGCGGGCAACAAGGCTGTCCTCGTTCTTGTTCAGGACATCGCCGTTTGCCCACTTCGTCTCATTGCCTGTGACCGAAAGAGCCACAGTATCGTCGTCCACCTTTGAGACCGTGAACTTTACGGGATTCGGGACACCGATATATCCGTTCGGAGCCGATATTTCCGTAAGAGTATACTCCTTGCCGAGCGTCAGGTTCTGCTCGATGTACAGCGTGGTTATATGACCGTCGGAATCGGATACAAACGTTCCGTAATCGGTGCCGTCTTCGTCGGTGAGCCTGAACTTTCCGCCGCCCAGCTTCTCGCCTGTATCCATATCGTAGAGGGTTATCACAACTCCGCCCTTGCGGTTGTTGCTTATGGTATCCCTGCGCTTCTTGCCCTCTGCGCCTTCCCTGACGTCCTCGGGAGTTCCCTTGTTATACGACGGCGAATACGAATACTCGCTCACGGGGTCGCTTGCCGAGTAGATGCCGTTGCTGTTCTTCTTCTGAGCCGAAACGGATATGAACTCGCTGCTGTTTACCCTTTCGATATCGAAGCTGTCGATATTGGTTATCTTGTAATCATCATCTGCAACAGGGAGGACGCCTTCTCCGACGCCTTCCTTTCTTGTCAGGAGCACCTCATATACTGTGTAGTCATCAAAGGTGCAGCCTGCCTTGATATCCTCAAAGAAGTAGCGCACCCTCGTATTCGGAGTAGCTATCTCGCGCACCGAACCGCTTATAAGGGTATCGCCCGCGTATACGGCGGTATATATGGTCCCGTGGTTGTACACGAAATCGTCGTCGCTCCACTTCTTGTTGACCTCAAGACCGTAGCCGCGCTTGTTGATGACTCTCATAACAGGCGACTGTCCCGCGATAACGGTACCGACATTATCCTTGCCGCCCTCGGTCAGATACGTTCCTTCGTCGCGCTGGTACTCGACCTTGCCGTAGCCAAGCTCGGTATCGTTCGGGCGCTCGATGACCTGAAACTTTACACCTACGGGCAGATTCGGCACCTCGACCGTATAGCCCGCGGGTATCCTCGAAATGGAACCGTTGATGGAGGATTCGAATGTGATGGGGTCGAGAAGCGTTCGTTTAGCTGCCGCTTTTTCTTCATCGGTCATCGTTGTCGAATTCTTTATGTCCGCAAGCGCAGCCGCCAGCGTGGACGGTGTGTACTCTGTCGGCACGAGCTTACCCGATGCAGCGTCCCATCTGCAATAGTAGTAGTCGGGAGCGGGGCTCTTCACCCTGTAGTTCACCATATTGGCAAGTTCAAGCTCGTCGTCGATACCGTTTGTGAGGTAAAGACGGAACGTGAAGGTCGTGTCGTCATCAGCCTGCGTGAGCGTTGTGCCGTTCTCCGCTTTCAGTATCTTTGTGATATTCAGCGGACGCAGAGCATCCTCGTCAGCGGTATTTACATAAACTATGCTCGACTTCTCGGATACTACACGCCATCCCGAATCGTAATTCGCACAGCTTGTGAGACCGGGAACAGGAGTTCCCGAAAGCTTCTTTTCGTTCTTGAGCTCTACCTTTTTGTAGACATCGGTATTGATGCCGCACTCGACCACCCTGTACTCTATGGCGTCCGACGGGAAGTGTATCTCGGCGACCTGCTCGGGGTTGAGGAAGTAGACGCATTCGTATGCCGCGCTGCTTCCGGGAGGTGTGTACGTCGGTCTGTACTCGACCTTCTGCGTTGAGTTCTGGTAGGTCACGCTGACATGCTCGTCATCGCTGCCGAGCAGTTTTTCGGGTGAGTCCTCGGTCTCCTTGTAGAATATCTGGTACGGGAACTGTACAAGGCTGAGGTCGAGTTCATCCGTGCCCTCTATCTCCTTTTTCAGTATAACGTTTCCGGGAGTAACGTAGCTCAGATTGAATCTCATGTGGAGGTTCGACGCACCCGCGCCTCGCTCCATATAGAAAATCTTCATCTTATGGTTGGTGTAGTCCTTGAAAACGTAGTTGCCGTCCTTGTTCTTAACGAAAATGCCGTCGACATACGCCTTGGCTTCCGCCTCCGTATGTCCTCTGCCCTTGTAGTTGTTAAAGAATATGTCTCTCAGAGTGGTGGGTGTACCGTTGACAACTACCTCGCCCGTCGAGAAGTTGACATTTCCCGCGAGAGCCGAATGGACGCCTCCGAGGTCAATGACAAGTTCGTCATCGACGTACAGCCAGAAGTCGTCGTCGCCCGTGAACTCGAAGATGATATCGTGTCCCCACGAATCCTTGCCGTTAGGCGTCTGAACGAAGCTCGCTGCGAGCTCCATGCCGTTGTAGTAATTTGTATCATTGAGCGTGCCTAAAGAATAGAGCCTTTCATACTTACGCGGGTCATCATCGGGAAGCATACCAACGCTCGCATTCTTATAGTCAGCCAGCGAGCTGTAAAGATTATACGGATTTGCCTTTGAATAAACGCCCGCCTTGATATTATTGTAAGGCAGGAACTGACCGTGCTTCATCGTGGTAGAGCCTGTTCTCTCATTTGTGCCGAGCTCCCTGTAAACGATAAAATCGGTCACTTCCTTGGTTTTATTTTCACCGAGTGTGACAGTTCTTGTGTTGAACGTGCCGTCCTGTTTTTTCAGGGTGGCAAAGTTCTGACAGCTGTCGAATTCAAAGTAGCCTGTTGCCTCGTATGTACTCTTCAGGAAGAGGTGATTTACCTCCCTCGCATCAGCAGGCTTGTAAAGGTCTGCCAGCGAATGGTAAGTCTCTTCGGTATTGAGCTTATTCACAGCAGTGGGGTAACCGTCTGTCAGATCGGTCGATAATAATCCCTGTCTGATAAGGTTATCCGTATTATCGGCTCCGATGACCGTTTTCATATACTCCCTGCTGGGATAGTCGACCATCTTCATCGTGATACCGTACTCATCGTTGTCGATGGTCTCGACCTCGGTCAGCGTATCCGACTCGGGCTTCATCTTCGCGAAGTAGAATGTTGCCGCCTGCGACCTCGGGCATGAGGTGAGCTCCTTGTTATCGTCGCTTGCCTTCAACGCCGCATAAGCATAGTGCGGGTCGTCCCATGCGAGGATATCGGTATAGTATTCGCCGTCGCGTCTGCCGGGCATATTCAGACCGATAGTGTCGTCCGAAAGCACCTGACCGCCTATCTGCGGAGCGAGATACTTACCTGAATACTGATTGCAGAGCTCGTAGTAGTTGTTCACCTTACCGTCGGTGTTGTAGTATTCCGTAAAGTCCCACAGGAGCGTGTTTATCTTGCTGCCTATCCACATTATGTCGTCGCCG
>CAMHBN010000171.1 GCA_946183385.1 uncultured Ruminococcus sp. | reverse complement strand
GGTAGACGCTATCGAAAAGTGCCAGGACAAGCAGGAATTCTACCGCTTCCTCACACAGATGGGCGGTACTCCTTCGGGCGGTATGACAAGTATGCAGCAGGCTGCCGCTACTCAGGAATAATCGAATATTATTACAGTATTATCCCCTGTACAAGTTGCAGGGGATAATGTGTTTTAAGGAATGGGTGGAATAATATAGATGGAGAAATACGAGGCTTTAAAGCCGAAGCTTGAAAAGGTGATACAGGCCGCGGCGTTCATCGGTGTTGCGGTGCTGATGCTCTCGCCGCTGTTTCAGTGGGCGGAGAGGATATTCCTGCTGAAAACCGGCAGAGGAGTACTGTTTACCGAGTTCGTATACAATGAAATGGGCGATTCGATCGAGGTCTATCAGGAAATGATAAGAACGACTCAGAGTGTTGTCGCGCTGATGTCGAAGCTTATCGTCGGAGCGCTGTTCATATACGTGTTCCTGTCGCTCAGGAAGCAGAAAAACATGAAAAGCTACCTGCTTGCGGCGCTGCCGCTTATAATTTTTGCAGCCTACGCAGCGGGAATATACGCTGTGACAAGGATAAGGGGCTTTACCACGTTCGACGCCCTGCCGAACTATTATCTCGGCGACACGATATACGATTTCATGCGTCACCCGTTCACGTACTTTTTCTGCGGAATGTTCATATTCAAGGACCGCGCACGCAGGCTGCTCATCAACATCTTCTCGGTTTCGGCGATGATACTGAATGCGGCTTCGATGATGGACAGGTGGGTGATACACAACCGCTGCTTCACGGGTCTGAAGGGAAGCGCGATATTCAACAATACCAATCACTACGGCTACTACCTTGCCGTGGCGATAGTATGTATGGCGCTGCAGTTTGTGTACGAGGATAAGCCGCTGTACAAGGTCTTTCACGGAGCGAATACTGCTCTGGGAATGGCAGCCCTCATATCGACGAACTCGCTCGGGCCCTACGTTGCGGTAACATTCACGCTTTTACTGTTTGCCATCTACTGTTTCAGGAACGAAAAGGACAGGTTCAGGTGGGCGCTGATTGCGCTGGCAATAACGGTCGTGATAAACCTGATGATGTCGTTTATTGTTGAAACATTTATGGCAAGCATAATAAGGACGGTCTTTGATTTCGGCAACATCATTGCAGACCCGTCGGGACATGACGATGCGGGCTCGGGACGCTGGGAGCTCTGGAAGGCAGCGGTCGGCTATATATCCCGCAAACCGCTTTGCGGCTGGGGAATTGAGGGCTATGAAGAGGGCTCGACGGCTCACAACGAGGTGCTGCAGTACGCGGTGAACTTCGGCATCCCTGTAACGGTGCTGCATATCGCGGCAATAACAGTTGTGATGGCGGAGACTTATATAAAGAAGAAAAAGCTCTCAAAAATGACGCTTTTGTGTTTTTGTTGTACATTTTCATATATAATAAGCGCTATGTTCGGCGTAGCAATATTTTACACTACCCCGTTCCTTTACATTTTCCTCGGAATGACCTACGCGGAAGTTGCCGCGGACATCGCTTCGGGAAACAAGAATGAGACATCGTCTACTGGCGGTGGAGAAAATATAGCAATATTAAAGAAAGTGTAACAAAATATGAATAAACAGTTAAGAGATAGTGGATTTATCAGTGCGTAAATCGAGCCGCAAAAATAACAGTATGTAAATTATTCCGCTTGTAAATGCTCTGAAAATGACCGTAAACCAGATTGATGAAAGTGAAATCAGAGGCTCGGCGTTCATAAATCCAAGCGTCAAAATATACGATATGGAAAAAATAAAGCTATTATAATTTATTAATTCACAGAATACTGTGCACTATGACGAAAAAGGGAAAAAATAAATGCCGATTTACCGTTTCAATGTAAAAAATGCAATTTTCGTGAATTAATTTTTGGGATTCTATTGACTTTTTATGAATGAAATGCTATACTATAATCACAGGAAAGGGAAGGGGACATAAAAAAGACCCGATCCCAAAATGAAACGTGCGAAAGCACAAAAAATTTATAAAGGAGGTTTTCTATCATGAAAACTACAAAGAAAGGTTTTACCCTCATTGAGCTCATCGTTGTTATCGCTATCATCGGTGTTCTCGCAGCTATCCTCGTACCCACAATGCTCGGTTATGTAAGAAAGTCCAAGATCTCTTCTGCTAACTCCGCTGCTTCTTCTGTTTACAAGGCAATCAACTCTGCCCTTACAGAATTAGACGAAGAGGGTATCGACGTTGGCGGTGACTACTACCTCACTTACACAGGTTCCACAAAGACTTGGTCTGCAATCGGCAATATGCCTGCAGGATTCACAGTAAGCGGCGAAAACAAGCTTGCTAAGAAGGTTTCCAACTTCTTCTCAGACATCACAAAGATGAAGCAGGTTAAGGCTGCTGTCTCCGGTGGTTCTTGCATCGCTCTTGCTTCTCGTCAGGATTCTACATACAACGGAACATATCCTTCCGGTGTTGTAACTTCTGATACATTCGACACATACAAGGGCGACGGTCAGTTCGAGGTAACATTCAGCGCTGCTCTCAGCAAGGCTGGCTACAGAACAAGCACAAGCTCATTCATTAAGTCTGGTAACTAATAGGGTCAAACCTTAATCAGAACTGAATAAGAATAAACCTCTCTCTTCGGAGAGAGGTTTTCTTTTTGAGGTAACTATGGAAGAAAAAAAGAATATCGAAGAAAAGGCGAAAAGCGGCGCGGGCGTTGTTGATAAATTCTCAGGCTATATCGCTGCTTTTCTGGTCGGTGCAGGACTCGCGGGCGGAATCTGCTGGTATACCATGGGATACAGTCAGCGTGATGTCAACAAGGTCGGAAAGGACTTCATTGTGACGAAGGAGTGCCGCGACATTCTCGCGGAAAACGGCGGCGTCGCCGACGGCAAGCCCGCAAGAGCTGCAATAGAGTCCTATGTAAAAAGCATAGCGAAGGACAGCTTCACCTATTACTATGAAGACGATGAGACGGAGTCGATGGTCGCGTATGTCAACGATTCGGGAACTGCAAAGCTCAGCGGCTTCAAGATAGCTCCCGCGGAAGACGGAAATATCCTGCTGACGGAGGTCACCGACGGTATGCCCGCATACAATCAGGGACTCAGAACGGGCGACGAAATTACGGCGATAGACGGAGCTTCTGTCGTTGAAGCGGGATTTGAGAATATCGCAAACAAAATGCTCGGCAAGGACGGCACGGAGGTAAAGTTTACCGTGCTGAGGAACGGAGAGGATTTTGATCTGAAGATCATTCGCGCGTCGGAAATGAGCAGCTCCGTTACTTACGAAAAGATGGGCGATGTGGCGTATATACGCATTATCGCCTTCGGTCAGCTGTCGCAGGGACACCTCAACGAAGCCTTGGAAAAAGCCAAGGATCAGAAGAAGATAATCCTCGATCTCAGGAACAATCCCGGCGGAGATACGGCTGCGGGCGTGTACATGGCGGCTCAGTGCTGCGGACACGCAAAGTGTGTGCAGACGGATTTTTCGGGCAAGGAAAATGTCATCGAGCAGGTCTTCGACTCCGAGGAAAACGAGCACAAATATGTAGTCCTGATAAATGAGGGCACGGCGAGCGCGGCGGAGATATTTACCGCTGCTCTGAAAAGTAACGCAGATACGACGCTTGTCGGGACGAAGACCTACGGAAAGGGCGTATTCCAGCGCGAAGAGACGCTCAGCAACGGCGGACACCTGCATTATACGGCGGGTACGTACACTGTCGAGGACTGGGACAACTGGGACGGCGTCGGCATCTCCCCCGATGTGGAAGTGCCTATGGATAAGGAACTTATAGGTACTGAAAATGATATACAGCTGAAAAAAGCAATAGCTCTTCTTGAATGAAATGCACAATAATGTATTCTAAAAATTGGGCAGATTTTACGTGCTGATTTTATTGACAAATTGTGAATATTTTGCTATAATGAGTATAGCTTTAAACTCGATAAAAAGGGAGGGTGCATTTATGAGAAAGCAAAAGGGTTTTACCCTTATTGAGCTGGTTATCGTTGTTGCGATCATTGGTATACTTCTGGGCGTTCTCGTTCCGTCCTGGGGATATTTCCTCCAGCGCGGACGTATAAAGGCTCAGAATAATAAAGCGAAGACGATCTTCAATGCGGCTCAGACGATCGTTACCGATCTGAATTTTGCCGAGAGAAGATATGTCAACGCCTATAACAAGACGGGTGCTACCGAGGCTGAGAAAAAGGCTGCACTGGCTCACCTGTACAGTCAGGTTCCTTCTGTCGATACAACACGTGAGTGGTACTATTTCTGGGACGGAGCTACCGGATATCGCTGCGACGCTTCCGGCGCCAAGCTGACTGCCGACAATGCGGGATATACATCCGATCAGTTCGCGGCTCTCGAAATCGACGAATGGGACGAAAAAATAGGCAATTATATTGATAAGATAGTTGATGACGACATTATCTTCAAGATCTATGTCAAGGACTATAAGGTACAGTCTGTTGTTTCTTCGAGATTCGTTACCGACAGATATATCGGCGCATATCCGACTACCACCGATATGCTCGATGATCTGGGAGCAGATGTCGGAGCTATAAGAGGCAGACGAGTTATCGGAGCTCGGATGCAGGATTTCGATCTCGATACTTCTGAGTTCTGAGAAATAACAACGCAGATAATACGCAGTCTTTTGGCTGCGTATTTTTTTGTTTCTAATGCGTGGTGAAAATCACTAAAAAAGCAAAAAAACAGTAACGATTCTTTTAGTTGACAATGGGCGCCATCTGTGCTATAATAAACAAGTCGCCGAAAGAGAGCGACACAGCATCTTGAAAATTGAACAATGCTAAGAAAAAGTAACGACCCTTGA
>CAMHBN010000170.1 GCA_946183385.1 uncultured Ruminococcus sp. | reverse complement strand
GATTCCGTGGTATAATAATATCAACGTTTTTGTATCGGAGGAAACGGCTATGGATATCTTACAGGCAAGAAAACGCGCAGAGGAGCTCACCGAGCTCCTTGACAAATATACGTACCAGTATTACGTGCTCGATGACCCCGAGGTCAGCGACTACGAATTCGATATGCTCATGCAGGAGCTCAAAGCCATTGAAGCTGAGTTTCCCGAGCTCGTCAGCCCGTCGTCCCCGACGCAGAGGGTGGGTGGTATGGCTTCGGGCAAGTTCGCGAAGGTCGAGCACACCGTGCAGATGGCAAGCCTTCAGGACGTCTTCTCCCTCGAACAGGTGGACGCCTTCACGGAGCGCTGTGCCGAGCAGCTGACAGCTCCCGAATACTCGGTCGAGCCCAAGATAGACGGACTTTCCGTGTCGCTCGAATACACCGATGGCGTCCTGACGCGCGGCTCTACGCGAGGCGACGGCTTCGTCGGCGAGGACGTCACAGCCAATATCAGAACTATCCGCTCGATTCCGCTCAAGCTCAAGGACGCTCCCGAATTCCTCGAGGTAAGGGGAGAGGTCTATATGCCGAGGGCGAGCTTCTTCGAGCTCGTCGAGCAGCAGGAGCTCGAGGGCGAGCAGCCGTTCAAGAACCCGCGAAATGCGGCGGCGGGCTCGCTGAGGCAGAAAGACCCGAAGATAACCGCGAGCCGCAAGCTCGATATGTTCATATTCAACGTCCAGCAGGTGAGGGGACGCGATTTTGCGAGCCATACCGAGTCGCTCGACTATCTGCGTTCGCTCGGCTTCAAGACCGTGCCGACCTATAAAAAATGCACGCGCACGGACGAGATACGCGCCGAGATAGAGCGTATAGGCAGCGAGCGTGCGGAGTTCAGCTTCGACATCGACGGCGTTGTCATCAAGGTCAACGACCTCGCGCAGCGCGACCTTATGGGTGCTACCGCGAAAACGCCGAAGTGGGCGGTCGCCTACAAGTATCCGCCCGAGGAGAAGGAGACCGTGCTCCGCGACATCGAGGTCAACGTCGGGCGCACGGGAGCTATCACGCCCGTGGCTGTGTTCGACTCCATTATCCTCGCGGGAACGGCTGTATCACGCGCTGTTCTGCACAATCAGGACTTCATCGACGAGAAGGATATCCGTATCGGCGACACCATCGTAGTCCGCAAGGCAGGCGAGATAATCCCGGAAGTACTGCGCTCGGTGGCGCACGCCGAGAGCTCTGTGCCGTTCAGGCTGCCCGCAGTCTGTCCCGTGTGCGGTACGCCGTCGGTCCGTGAGGACGGCGAGAGCGTTCTGCGCTGCCCGAATGTGGAATGTCCCGCACAGCTGCTGAAAAATCTGATTCATTATGCCTCGAAGGAGGCGATGAACATCGACGGGCTCGGTCCCGCGAATATGAAGCTCCTGACCGAGACAGGGCTTGTGAAGTCGCCCGCCGACCTCTACAGCCTCGAAAAGGAGCAGCTTGTCGCTCTCGACAGGTTCGCGGAGAAGTCGGCGGAGAACCTCGTTGCCGCGATAGCCGCCTCTAAGGCGGCGGGGCTCGACAGGCTGATACACGCGCTCGGTATCCGCAATATCGGCAGACGAGCGGCTGTGCTCCTCTGCGAGAGATTCGGCTGTATGGACAGTCTGCTCGCCGCGGGAAAGGACGATGTTGCGGCGATAGATGGCTTCGGCGAGATAATGGCTGAGAGCGTCGTGACGGCACTCGGCGAGCCTCATATGCGCGACCTCATCGCCAAGCTGAAAGCCGCAGGAGTTGAGATGACCTACACGAAGCAGACCTCGGGCGACGACCGCTTTGCCGGGCTGACCTTCGTGCTGACGGGCACGCTCCCGACGATGAAGCGCGACGAGGCAAAGGCGCTTATCGAGAGCTTCGGCGGCAAGGTGTCGGGCTCGGTGTCGAAGAAGACGAACTACGTCGTCGCGGGCGAGGACGCGGGCAGCAAGCTCACAAAGGCGCAGGAGCTCGGCATAGCGGTGCTCTCCGAGGCTGAGCTGCTCGAAAAGACGCAATAAGGAGGAAAAACTATGCTGTTTATATGTTACCCCAAATGCACGACCTGTCAGAAGGCGCAGAAGTGGCTCGATGGAAAGGGCGCGAAATATGAGCTCCGCGACATCAAGGCGGACAAGCCCTCTTATGAGGAGCTTGCGGACTGGTATAAGCGGAGCGGTCTGCCGCTGAAGCGCTTCTTCAACACGAGCGGACTGCTGTATAAGTCGATGGAGCTGAAGGACAAGCTCCCGACAATGAGCGACGAAGAGCAGCTCCGACTGCTCGCGACGGACGGTATGCTCGTGAAGCGACCGCTCCTTATCGACGGGGACAAGGTGCTCGTCGGCTTCAAGGAGAGCGAGTGGAGCGGGCTCATAAAGTGACGGCACAATGGTGACAAAAACGGGACGCGTTGGCGTCCCGTTTTCTTAGCTCAAATATTTTTTTGCTATCCTGCGTACCTCGCTGTATACGCGCTCCCTGTCTATCGTGAGGAGCTCCCGGTCCTTCATCAGCATCTTGCCGTTGACCATTACCGAGGCTACCTCCGAGCCGTTCGCCGAGTAGCACAGTGCTGTGATGACGTCGTTGTTCGGGAAGAGTGAAGCTGCGTTGAGGTCGAGGAATATGAGGTCTGCGCACGCTCCCTCGGCGATGATACCGAGGCTGCCCTCCATATTCAGAGCCTTTGCTGCGTTCATGGTTGCCATTGTCAGCACCTCGTTCGCGCTGAGGAAGGTGCAGTCGCGCTCGACGCCCTTGTGCATGAGCGACAGCAGGCTCATCTCGCGGAACATATTCAGCGTGTTGTTGCTCGCGCAGCCGTCCGTGCCTATGCAGATGTTCACGCATTGCCTTTATCGGGGCTATTCCGTTCCCAAGCTTTGCATTGCTCGCGGGATTTGTCACCACCGTCGCATTTCTGCTGTGTATGAGGTCGATGTCATTGTCACTGACCTGCACGCAGTGGGCGAGGATAGCGTTTTCGAGGAAGCCTGCCCTGTCGAGGAGCTCAACTGGCGATATGCCGTGATTTGCATAGCAGTCCTCGACCTCCTTCACGCTCTCGGAGAGGTGGGTCTGTATGAGCAGTCCCTCTTTTTTTGCGAGCTCTGCGACCTGCGAGTAAAGCTTCTCGGAGCAGCTGTATATGGCGTGCGGCGAGAGCACGAACTTTATCGTGTCGCACTCGTACTCGGCGCGCTCGCGGAGAGCCTCGCCGATACGACCCGCGCCGTCGCCGCTGATGCCGTCCCCGACAAGTCCGCGACCGATGTATGCGCGAAGTCCCGCCTCCTTTGCGGCTTTGCAGGACTGTCCCTCGAACATATGCATATCCGAGAAGCAGGTAGTGCCGCTCTCTATCATCTCTATCATGCCGAGGAGGTTCGTCCAGTAGGCGTCCTCGCGCCCGATGACGTCCTCGACGGGCATAATGCGCCTGAACAGCCACTCGTCGAAGCTGACGTCGTCGGCGTAGTTCCTGAACAGCGTCATATAGGCGTGGGTGTGCAAATTTATCAGACCCGGCATAATGAGCCTGTCTCTGGCGTCTATGACCTCGCACTGCGAGTCGTCGCCGCTGAATGAGAGCTTGCCGTCAATTACATAGATGTCCTTCTGCTTGGCGGTGAATACACCGTTTTCGTACTCCGCGACATATCCGTTGATTATCTTCTTGTCCATATTTCACTCTCCGTAAAAAAGTATACCTTGATTATACCACAGAACGGACAGCAAATCAAGCTCCGCCGTATAGCTAAAATCTATCGCCCGTGAAAGATGAAAAATATCGTCTGTATTCTTGCAATCGGCGCGGAGATATGGTACAATGTTTATATCACACCCGAAAGGAAGTAAGACTATGAGTATAGTAAGAGACCCCGCTCTCTGGGAGAGCGGCGAAAGAAAGATACAGTGGGTAAAGCAGAATATGCCCCTTCTGAGGAGCATTGAATCCGATTTTCAGCGCGACAAGCCCTTCGCGGGACTGAAGGTAGCACTCTCCATTCACCTCGAAGCCAAGACCGCCTACCTCTGCAAGGTGCTCGCGGCAGGCGGTGCGGAAATGTACATCACGGGAAGCAACCCGCTCTCCACGCAGGACGACGTAGCCGCGGGACTTGTCCACAGCGGGCTCAACGTATTTGCGTGGCACGGCGCTACTCCCGAGGAGTACCACGCCCACCTCACCGAGGTCATCAAGGTCGGACCGAACATCATCATCGACGACGGCGGCGACCTCGTCAATATGATACACACCGAATATCCCGAGCTCATCCCCAATGTGATAGGCGGCTGCGAGGAGACCACCACCGGCATTATCCGCCTCATCGCTATGAATAAGGCTGGCAAGCTGAAATTCCCGATGGCTCTCGTCAACAACGCCGACTGCAAGCACCTCTTCGACAACCGCTACGGCACGGGACAGTCCGTATGGGACGGCATCAACAGGACGACCAATCTCATCGTTGCGGGCAAGTACGTCGTTGTTGCGGGCTATGGCTGGTGCGGCAAGGGCGTAGCTATGCGTGCTAAGGGTCTCGGAGCGAAGGTCATTGTCACCGAAATTGACCCGATAAAGGCTATGGAGGCTGTAATGGACGGCTTCACCGTGATGAAGATGGAGGAAGCCGCCAAGGTAGGCGATTTCTTCGTTACCGTTACGGGCTGCAAGGACGTCATCACCGAGAAGTCATTCCTCAATATGAAGGACGGCGCTATTCTCTGCAACGCGGGACACTTCGACTGCGAGGTCAGCGTTGCATGGCTCAAGGCTAACGCCGCCGAGCAGTGGGAGGCTCGCAACAATATTCAGGGCTACAAGCTCTCCAACGGCAACAGCGTGTACGTTATCGGCGAGGGCAGACTTGTCAATCTCGC
>CAMHBN010000169.1 GCA_946183385.1 uncultured Ruminococcus sp. | reverse complement strand
GCCGCCAACATCAAGATCCAGAGCTATATGAACAACTGGACTCCCGCCTACATCAACGGCGATTCGAGCGGACAGCAGGGTCAGCAGGGACAGCAGACAGGCACGAACGTCACCGACGGCATCAAGCTCTGCGGAGGCTGGTTCGAGGAGGCTTTCGCCGAGTGGGACAGCTCCAAGCTCGGTAACAATATCAAGGTAAGCTACGCGGTATCGGGTACGAACTCGTACACAGCCGTTGATTCACAGCTCATCCGCGGAAGCCGCGTTGATATACCCGGACTCAAGGGCAATACCAAGTACGATGTGAAGGTCGAGGGCTCAAACGGCGCGGCTGTATGCACAGTCACAACTATGGCATTCGACCACAGCGGCTATGCTCACTACAACTATCAGGGCGTTGGCGCGTACAACGACGACGGTACGCTCAAATCGGGAGTTACAGTAATCTACGTCACCAACTCCAACAAGGACTCCGTTACATGGAACGGCAAGACGGGTCTGTACAATATCTTCAATGCTGGTCCCAGCAATGTTGACTTCCGCCTCATAGGCTCTATCGACGTTCCGTCGGGAGCTAAAGCCAACGACGGCAAGCAGAACGACGGCTCGAATATGCTCTATATGAACGGCGGCAAGAACGTCACAGTCGAGGGTATCGGCTACGACGCGAACCTCAACCAGTGGGGCTTCGATATGAAGCACTCCACAAGCTGCGAAGTAAGAAACCTCTTCCTCTCTAAATATCCCGACGACGGTATCTCGATGTCGGGCGGAAGCTCGAGCAAGTCCTCGCATATGTGGGTGCACAACAACACCATTGAAAAGGGCTACAACGCCTTCGCGGGCAACGGTACCGTCGATGACGACAAGGCTGACGGCGACGGCTCGACCGATATCAAGTGGACGGACTACGTTACAATCTCCTACAACGTGTACAAGGACTGCCACAAGACCTCTCTCGTAGGCGGCGGCACTTCTCACGAGCAGGACTGGATAACCTACCACCACAACTGGTTCAACAACACCGAATCACGTAATCCCCGTGCAAGAAAAGCGCACATTCACAGCTACAACAACTACTTCTCCACAAACAAGCAGTACGGCATCGGAGCTTCCTACAACTCGAAGGTGTTCTCCGAGGCGAACTACTACGAGAAGACCAATCTCCCGCTCGACGCTGTAAATATGGGCAGCGACGAGTTCTCGGGAACTATCAAGTCCTACAACGACAAGTTTGACAGCTGTACTATGGGAAGCAATCTCGCTTATAAGATAGTATCCAGCCGTAACGAATCCGCTCAGATAAGCAACCTCAAATCGGGCGGCGAGAGCTACGATAACTTCGACCTCAAGATGTACAGCTACACCCCGCAGACCGCCGATCAGGCAAAGGCTACGGTAAAGGAACTCGCAGGACGTATGCAGCAGAAGGCTTACAATGCAGGCTCTGTTTCGCAGGGTCAGCAGGGCAGCGATGACCCGCCTCAGGAGAACTACCCCAAGAGCACTCTCATCAGCAAGCTCGAAACCAAGGACGCTTCCTACGGCTTCCTCTGGAACATCGAGGAGAACGTTCAGCAGGGCTCCAAGGCTTTCGCTGACCGCGAGCACACCATCGCTTCTCTCCCCGCAAATATCGTCGGCGGCGAGCACATCCTCACTGCCTGCGACTCCAAGAAGACCGACTCCGACCTCGCTGTTATCACGGCGGCAAAGGATATCACGGTGTATGTCGCTCTCGACCAGAGAGTTGAGACTACGCCCTCGTGGCTCGGAAGCTTCACGAAGCAGGGTCAGCCCGTCGAGATAAACGACGGCGAGGCTGTAAGGCAGTTCGATGTATACGCCAAGGACGTAAAGGCGGGCGAGACGCTCACCCTCGGTACTAACGGTATGAGCGGCGCTTGTATGAACTACACCGCGTTCGTTACGGAGAAGGCTGTGGAGACTACAACGACTACCACAACCACTACTACTACGACAACGACCACTACAACCACTACAACTTCAGAGGCAACAACTACGACAACGGCTACAACGACTGAGGAGTCCACGACGACCACCACTACCACTACCACAGCTACAGCTGCCGATAATACGGTATGGGGCGACGCAAACCTCGATGACAAGGTCACTATCGCGGACGCCGTTGCTATCCTCCAGCACCTCGGCAACAAGGACAAGTACGGTCTGAAGCCGCAGGGTCTTATCAATGCCGACGTCATCGGAAACGGCGACGGTATCACCGCTATGGACGCTTACACTATCCAGCGCGTTGACGCGGGTATCATCTCCGCCGGCGACCTTCCTGTGAAGTAAGCCCTTCTATAATGGGTGCGGAAAAGCCGTTTTTGCAACGGAAAACAGTTGATTATTGGAAAAATAATTTCCAACTTCGTACAACTGCACAAATCAGCAAACACAAAATTGTCATATCTGACGAAGTGGGGAGACGGCTCGGCTGTCTCCCCTTTCGCTGTAATATCGCTCCGCTTTGCCGCATATAATCTTGTGTACGGCTCGGGTAAAAAATATTTTTGGAAAATCTCAAAAAAATGCTTGACAAACCTCCCGCGGCGTGATATAATATACAAGTCGTCAGTCGACGTCTTACGGTCGGGGGTTTAGCTCAGCTTGGAGAGCATCTGCCTTACAAGCAGAGGGTCATAGGTTCGAGCCCTATAGTCCCCACCAATTTTTGGCCCGGTAGTTCAGTTGGTTAGAACGCTAGCCTGTCACGCTAGAGGTCGTGAGTTCGAGCCTCATCCGGGTCGCCATTGCGGATTTAGCTCATCTGGTAGAGCGCCACCTTGCCAAGGTGGAGGTAGCGAGTTCGAGCCTCGTAATCCGCTCCAATCGGCGCTATAGCCAAGTGGTAAGGCAAGGGTCTGCAACACCCTGATTCCCCAGTTCAAATCTGGGTGGCGCCTCCAGCGGCGGCGTGTCGCCGCTTCCGATTCACGCTCCACTTATTGTGGGGCGTTAGTTTTTTCCCGCGTCTCTCACTTATAACTTATAATGAAACGTGTCTGCTCTGAGCGGGCGCGCAGTTCGCGGTTCAGTTTTTCTGAGCCGCGAATTTTTTTTCGCGTTCCATACTGTATCTAAATCGGTTCACATTTACAGCGCATTCGCGCTATCTGATTCGCGTTTTGTTTTCCGAAGCGCGAATTTTTTATGCCAGTTTTTAGGCGGGTTCCGTATTGACAAATCACGTATAATATAGTATAATATATAAGTATATTTTAACCTTTACTATTTAAGGAGTTGTTCATTATGGGTAAGCAGATGTCAAGATCAAGCTACGACAAGCTCGTCCTCGAGCTTGACGACCTCAAGATCAATAAACGTAAGGAAGTTGCCGAAAGACTTAAAGTCGCTCGTTCCTACGGAGACCTCTCCGAGAACGCCGAGTACGATGAGGCTAAAAACGAGCAGGCTATACTCGAAGCCAAGATCGCCGAGCTCCAGCACACCATCGACAACGCCGAGGTCATCGAGGAGTCCAATATCTCCGTTGACGAGATAGGTATGGGCTCTGTTATCAAGATAAGAAAGGTCGGCACCAAGAAGACCGAGACCTTCACCATCGTCGGCACCAACCACGTTGACGTGAGAAATCACATGATATCCGACGAGTCGCCTATCGGCAAGGCTGCTATGAAGAAAAAGGTCGGCGATACATTTATAGTTGAAGCTCCCGTCGGCGAGCTCCGCTTTGAGGTCGTTGAGATATCGAAATAAGGCAGGCAGCACCTGCGGGCGGTTCGCGAAGACGCTCGTAAACTCGCTCACTCTGTAAAATGCGGAAGTCTGCTGTCGCGGATATTACCGTTTTCAGAGGGCGATGATATTACCACGTATTTTGAAAGGATCATTATAATGAGCGAAAATCTCGAAAATCAGATAGAAAATGCTGTTCCCGCCGAGGAAGAGCAGGACATTAACATATTGAAGAAGGACAGGCTCGATAAGCTCGCGGCTCTCCGCGAGGGCGGCTGCGACCCCTTCACCGTTACCAAGTACGATGTGACAGGTCATGCGGCTGACTTCAAGGCTCAGTACGAGGCTAAGGAAGCAGAGCTCATCGCCGAGGCTGGCGGCGACGAGGAGAAGCTCAACGCTTCCCTTGAAGCTCTCCACGAGAATACAGTCCGCATTGCGGGTCGTATCATGAGCTGGAGAGATATGGGCAAGGCTAACTTCATCGACGTGCGCGACGCCTCCGACCGCATACAGGTCTATGTGCGCTCCAACGACATCGGCGCCGACCTCTTCAAGGAGTTCAAGAAGAAGTGGGATATCGGCGATATCATCGGCGTTGAGGGCTTCGTTTTCCGCACACGCAAGGGTGAGATATCTATCCACGCCAAGAAGATAGAGCTCCTGTCGAAGTCCCTCCTTCCCCTGCCCGAGAAGTGGCACGGTCTGAAGGATACCGATACACGCTACCGTCAGCGCTACCTCGACCTCATCATCAACCCCGAGGTCAAGGACACATTCGTCAAGCGCTCGAAGATAATCGCTTCTATCAGACGCTACCTCGATAATCAGGGCTTTATGGAGGTCGAGACCCCCATGCTCGTGTCCAACGCGGGCGGAGCTGCCGCAAGACCGTTCGAGACGCACTACAATGCTCTCGACGAGGAGGTAAAGCTCCGTATAAGCCTCGAGCTCTACCTCAAGCGCCTCATTGTCGGCGGTCTTGAAAGAGTTTACGAGATAGGCAGAGTTTTCCGCAATGAGGGCGTTGATACCCGCCATAACCCCGAATTCACGCTCATGGAGCTCTATCAGGCTTACACCGATTACTATGGCATGATGGACCTCACCGAGAATATGTTCCGCCATGTTGCTCAGGAGGTATGTGGTACTACCTGCGTGCCCTACGGCGAG
>CAMHBN010000168.1 GCA_946183385.1 uncultured Ruminococcus sp. | reverse complement strand
GTTCAACCTTGCGGAGATATGCGAGACTACCATCGCGCTGATGAAGGACCCGAACCACGATATCCTCAGCACGCTGAAGGGTCCCGACTTCCCGGGAGGCGGCTTCCTGCTCTACGACGAGGATGAGCTGAACAAGGTCTACGAGACGGGACGCGGCAGTATAAAGGTTCGCTCGAAGTACAACTTCGACAGCGAATCCAAGTGCATAGAGGTCACACAGATACCGTACACGACCACGGTTGAAGCGATACAGGACAAGATAATCGAGCTCATAAAGGCGGGCAAGATACGCGAGATATCGGACGTCCGCGACGAGACCGACATCAACGGTCTTAAGCTCGCTATCGAGATAAAGCGCGGCGTTGACCCCGACAAGCTCATGCAGAAGCTCTTCCGCCTGACGCCCCTGCAGGACAGCTACCCCTGCAACTTCAATATCCTCATCGCGGGAACGCCGAAGGTAATGGGCGTGCGCGAGATTCTCACCGAGTGGACGGCATTCCGCGAGGAGTGCGTTATGCGCCGCACCTACTTCGACCTCCAGAAGAAGAAGGAGAAGCTCCACCTGCTTGAAGCGCTGTCGAAGATACTGCTCGACATCGACAAGGCGATAAAGATAATCCGCGATACCGAGGAGGAAGCGGACGTTGTGCCGAACCTTATGATAGGCTTCGGTATTGACGAGATACAGGCGGAATACGTCGCCGAGATAAAGCTCCGCAACATCAACCGCCAGTACATTCTCCGCCGCGTCGAGGAGGTAGACGAGCTCCGCAAGGACATCGCGGAAATGGAAGAGATACTCCGCGACAAGAAGAAGATACGCAAGATAATCATCGAGGAGCTCAAAGAGGTCTCGAAGAACTACGCTCAGCCGAGACGCACGTTCTTCTATTACCAGTCCGACGTCGAGGAGGAAGAGGACGTTGACGATACGCCCGATTACGCGGTAAATCTGTTCGTCTCCGAGAGCGGCTACTTCAAGAAGATAACCCCGCAGTCGCTGCGTATGAGCGGCGAGCAGAAGCTGAAGGACGGCGACTACATCAGCCAGACCTTCGAGGCTACGAACAAGACCGACCTCATCTTCTTCTCAGACAAGGCGCAGGCATACAAGTCGAAGGCAAGCGCGTTCGACGACACAAAGGCGAGCGTCATGGGCGACTACGTCCCCGCGAAGCTGAGCTTTGACGAGGGCGAGAACCTCCGCCTGATGATACCGACGACGGACTACAGCGGCTACATCATATTCTTCTTTGAGAACGGAAAAGCCGCGAAGATACCGCTCAAATCGTATGAGACCAAGACCAACCGCAAGAAGCTCGCGAATGCCTACTCGGACAAGTCGCCGCTCGTGGCGGCAGTCTTCGTGACCGAGGAAGCGGATATACTGCTCCGCACCACATCGGGACACGCACTCGTGTTCAACACGGGAATGATACTGCCGAAGTCCACCCGCGACTCGCAGGGCGTGCAGGTGATAACGCTGAGGAAGAACGCGCAGCTCGCATCGGCGAAGACGATAACGGAGGAGGAAGCTCCCGAGCTGGAGAAATACCGCGCGAAGTCGGTACCCGCGGCAGGCAAGCCCGCGAAGGAGCTCGGCGACAGCAACCAGCTGAGCCTCGTGTGAGAGCCCAAAATGTAGGGGACGCCGCCCTCGGCGTTCCGCCTTGTAGGGGCGGATATTATCCGCCCGATAAACTCAAATTGTAGGGGACGCCGCCCTCGGCGTCCCGCCCCGCAACGTCAAAATCGTTGACAAATAAGCACATTAAGTGTATAATGAAAAAAGAATCTGCGGCACAGCCGCAAGACACAGGAGGACAACATCTATGTGTGGAATAGTCGGATTCACAGGTGCTGCGCAGGCGGCTCCGATACTGCTCGACGGACTGTCAAAGCTCGAATACAGAGGCTATGACTCGGCAGGTATCGCGGTGCGCGACGGCAGCAATGACACCGAAATAGTAAAAGCAAAGGGCAAGCTGAAGGTGCTCATAGAAAAGACCAACAGCGGCAAGGCTGTAAAGGGCAGCTGCGGTATCGGTCACACACGCTGGGCTACGCACGGCGAGCCCTCGACCCTCAACGCTCACCCGCACTCCAGCGACGACGAGAACGTCATCGCCGTACACAACGGTATCATCGAGAACTATCAGGAGCTGAAAGAGAAGCTCACCAAGAGCGGCTACAGCTTCAAGTCCCAGACTGACACAGAGGTAGCGGTCAAGCTCATCGACTACTACTTCAAGAAGTACGGTCTTGGTCCCGTGGACTCCATCGCACGCGCTATGATACGTATCCGCGGCTCTTATGCGCTCTGCGTGATGTTCAAGGACTTCCCCGGTGAGATATACACCGCACGTAAGGACAGCCCGATGATAATCGGCATTTCGGGAGGCGAGACCTACGTTGCATCCGATGTTCCCGCTATACTCAAATACACGAGGAACGTATACTACATCGGCAACATGGAGATAGCCAAGCTCGAAAAGGGCGCTGTTACCTTCTACAACATCGACCGCGAGGAGATAACCAAGGAGCTCGTCGAGATCAAGTGGGACGCAGAAGCCGCCGAAAAGGGCGGCTACGAGCACTTCATGCTCAAGGAGATACACGAGCAGCCCAAGGTCATCCGCGACACCATCAACTCCGTAGTCAAGGACGGCAGCATCGTCCTCGGCGAGTTCGGACTCAGCGACGACGAGGTACGCGAGATACAGCAGATATACATCGTGGCTTGCGGCTCGGCGTACCACGTAGGTATGGCGGTACAGTACGTCATCGAGGAGCTCACGACTATACCCGTCCGCGTGGAGCTCGCATCGGAGTTCAGATACAGGAAAATGCCGCTCAACAAGAAGAGCCTCGCAATCATAATCAGCCAGTCGGGCGAGACCGCCGACAGCCGCGCAGCTCTGACGCTTGCGAAGGAAAACGGCGTAAAGACGCTCGGAATCGTCAATGTTATCGGCTCGAACATCGCACGCGACGCCGACAACGTGTTCTACACGCTCGCGGGTCCCGAGATATCGGTCGCTACGACCAAGGCGTACAGCACACAGCTCATCGCGGGATATCTGCTCGCTATGCAGCTCTCGAAGGTGCGCGGCGAGATAACCGACGAGCGCTTCACAGAGCTCCTCGACGAGATACAGACTATCCCCGACAAAGTGGAGAAGATACTTGAAGACAAGGAGCGTCTCCAGTGGTTCGCTTCAAAATTCGCGAATATACACGATGCGTTCTTCATCGGACGCGGTATCGACTACGCTGTCAGCCTTGAGGGAAGCCTCAAGATGAAGGAGATAAGCTATATCCACTCCGAGGCTTATGCAGCAGGCGAGCTCAAGCACGGACCCATCTCGCTCATCGAGAACGGCACGCTCGTTATCAGCGTGCTCACCCAGCAAAACCTCTTCGAGAAGACCGTATCGAATATGGTCGAGTGCAAGTCGCGCGGTGCCTACATCATGGGACTTACCACCTACGGCAACTACAGCGTAGAGGACAACGCCGACTTCACGGCATACATCCCCAAGACAGACCCGCTTTTCGCGGCAAGCCTTGCGGTAGTGCCGCTGCAGCTCCTCGGCTACTACGTATCGGTAGCTAAGGGACTCGACGTCGATAAGCCCCGCAACCTCGCCAAGAGCGTTACCGTTGAATAAGAGCACACAACAATTCTGCGGGCATCAGCCCCATCACAGCAATGCATTTCATACCAGTCATAAGGGACACATATCGTGTCCCTTTTTGTGTATAATAAATCAGTCCCGAAGCACAAAAAGTCATTTACAAACCGTACACATTATGATATAATATAATAAATAGTATGCCTTGCAGAAGGTAAACTGTTGAATTTACCCAAACAAGCGTTTAGAAAAGGAGTATTATTATGAACAGCAGAGCAAGAAAACAAACTCTGACTGTTGTGGCGGTTCTTGCCGTCGTGTGTATGCTGGTGAGTCAGCTCCTCATCTACCCTCAGAGGACTGCAAACGCCGCTGGCACAGACCTGTATGTAGGCTATACAGGCAAGGCAAACAACTTCTCAACAGTGCAGGACGCCGTCAATAAGGCGGCAAGCCTCAATCCCTCAAGCGAAAACAACCGCGTTACCATCCACATTGCTCCGGGCACTTACCGTCAGCAGGTCGTGGTGCAGACCCCGTATATCACCTTCGTGAACGACGAGCCCTCGAAAGGCGACGTTGTACTCACGTGGTACTACGGAATAGGCTACAAGTATTACAGCGCAAACTCCAAGGGCTATTACGACGCCTCGCTCGCGGCTGCAAAGTCGGGCAAGAACGTTGCCAACTACCGCTGGGGCGCGACTGTACAGCTCTGGCCGAAGGCTACCAACTTCAAGGCGAAGAACATCGTCTTCGAGAACTCGTTCAACCGCTACATCACGAATGAGGAGCTCGCGGACGGCGTAGAATGCACGAACGAGACCCTCACCGTTCAGCGCAATCAGGGCGTTGACGTGAAGTCAAAGGCTTATACCGAGCGTGCGGCTGCTCTGTCGGCTGACACCTCCTACTGCGAATTCCTGAACTGCCGGTTCCTGTCAAGTCAGGATACGCTCTATACGGGCGGCTCTCCGCAGTACTACAAGAACTGCCTCATTGAGGGACAGACAGACTACATATTCGGCGGAAGCAACGCTGTATTCGACGCGTGCGAACTCCGCTGGAAGGGCTACAGCTCGGGTACGACGGGCGGCTACATCACAGCCGCAAGAAGTCAGAACACGAACCCTTATACGGGCTACCTCTTCTATAACTGCAAGGTTACAGCAAATTCACAGCTCTCCGTAACTCCCGGCTACCTCGGCAGACCGTGGGGACAGGACGCAAAGGTGCTCTTCGTGAACACCACCCTCCAGAACGCAAATATGATTCGTGCCGAGGGCTGGTACTC
>CAMHBN010000167.1 GCA_946183385.1 uncultured Ruminococcus sp. | reverse complement strand
ATCGCCGATGGTCACGCCGGGCATAACGCAGACATTTCCGCCTATCCACACGTCGCTGCCGACCTTTATCGGCTTTGCGTATTCGAGTCCGCTGTTGCGCTGAGCCGCATCAATGGGGTGTCCCGCGGTATAGAAGCCGCAGTTCGGACCGATAAAGACGTTGTCGCCGAATGTGACCTCCGCGCAGTCGAGGATAACGAGGTTGTGGTTGGCGTAGAAGTTGTCGCCGATGATGATGTTGTAGCCGTAGTCGCAGAAGAAATTCGCCTCGATAAAGGCGTTCTCTCCGCGGAGCGCAAGAAGTCTGTCGAGCAGCCTCTCCTTTTTCTGGTAGTCATTGTACTCAATGACATTGTAGTCTGCACAGAGCTTCTTCGCCTTGACGCGCTCAGCCGTGAGCTCGGGGTCTGCGGAGAGATAGAGCTCTCCTGCCTGCTGTTTTTCCTTTTCGGTCATAATTAACCCTCCTTTTATTAATTCGTAATTCGGAATGCGGAATTTATTGTAGGGGCGAGTTCCGCTCGCCCGTCGGTTTTTGTTTTCTTCGGGCGCACACTGTGCGCCCCTACACCTGTATTCTTACCTCTTAGAGCCCTTCGAGCCGAAGCTTCCGCCCATTGAGAGGATGTTCGTGTCGAAGGTATAGTTTATCTTCGCGGACTGTCTGTGGCGCTTCATCGCGAGCTGTATCATGCGCTCGAGGAGCTCGCGGTACTTCACGCCCTTTGGCTCCCAGAGGTAGAACGCGAGCGAGCCGGGGATAGTGTTTATCTCGTTGATGTAGACCTTGTCGGAGTCCATATCAATCATAAAGTCGATACGTGTAACGCCGTTGCAGCCGAGATAGCGGAAGGCGTCAACAGCGGTCCTTCGGATGAACTCGTCCTGCTCCGCGGAGATATCAGCGGGTATCTTTCTCTTCAGCGTAGCCATACCCTTGCTTCCGCCCTTGCCTCCGCCGACGTACTTCTGCTCGTAGCTGAGGATATCGTCGTCGCTCGCCTGAACGGGCTCCTCGCAGACGGACGCCTCCGCGGCTTCGCTGTCGCCGAGCACGGAGCAGTTTATCTCCTTGAGGTTGGTGACACAGGGCTCGATGAGGATACGGTCAGCGAACTCGAATGCCTCCTCGATGGACTTGATGAGGCTGTCCCTGTCCTTGCCCTTGGATATGCCGACGCTCGAGCCGAGGTTTATCGGCTTTACGATGACGGGATAGCCGAATTTGCTCTCCACCTGTGCTACCATATCGTCCATCTTGTCGAGGTCGAACGACGAAAAGCGGCAGCAGTCGAGCACGGGGAAGCCTGCGTCTTTAAGCAGTATCTTCATGACGAATTTGTCCATACCGACAGCGCTCGCGAGCACATCGCAGCCCACATACGGGAGGTCGAGGGTCTGCAGATAGCCCTGTAAAGCGCCGTCCTCAACGTTGGTGCCGTGTACTATCGGGAACGCGATATCGACGTCGGAGATGAGGTTCGAGCCGAACTTCTTTATCTTCTGGCGAATGAGCTGAACCTTGCCCTCGCTTCTGACGAATACGCACTCGGTGCACTCCTTGAGCAGGGCGGGGATATCCTTGAAGCTGTTGATGTCCATGAGCTTCTCGCCCGTCCAGAACTCGCTCTTCTTGGTCATGTAGACGGGGATGATGTTGTACTTTTCCTTGTCCATGCTCGCCATAGCCTGAACCGCCGAGATGACGGACACCTCATGCTCAACGCTTCTTCCTCCGAAAATAACTGCAAGATTGATCTTCATTGTGATTTCTCCTTATTTCAGATATGTAGGGGCTGGCGTCCCCGACAGCCCATAAATATAATGCTTGACATTTTCAAAAAACCTGATATAATATAAACAGAGAGCACTGCTCAGCCCTATGGCTCAGCGGTCGTCCTCAGTAAAGTTTAATAGTTAAAGAATAACCGTCAACTTTGCAAGAGTGGGGCGGTTATTTCTTTTTATCAGCGAATATATCAACGATAGCAATTATCACCAAAAATAGTGTAAGTAATTCCATTGTAGACATATCACTCCCCCGTTTCCGAGGAAAGAATAGACCGCCTTGCCGCTGTATGCAATGCTCTCTGCGATAAAATATATCACAGGGAGCATTTTTGTGTCAAGTTAATAGTTGTCTGGTAAATCGTTCTCGAGGAGCACGACCTTCTTCTTGTCCGTGGGGTAGGAATTCGCCTTCGCGAGCGCGTCATTCAGCACGTCCGCGACGTACACCTTCTCCATATCGAAGCCCGCGTCCCTGATACCGTCGTATATCGGCTGAGTCTGCGCCTTACCGACGAGCACGATGTAATCGCACGCCTTGGCGGCTTCCTGTCCGAACTCGAAGTTGAGCTCCGCCTGCTTTGCGCCGAGCTCCACCATACCCGGGGTGACGAGTATGCGGCAGGCGTCGAACAGCCCGAGCACCGCGAGAGCCGCTCTGCAGCCGCTCGGGTTGGAGTTGTAGGCGTCATCGATGTAGGTCACACCGCCGCCCTTATCGAGGAGCTGCAGCCTGTGCGGAACAGCCGCGATACGCTTGACGGGGAGAACGAGCTTCTCCATCGGTATGCCCGTTCCGCAGGCGTATGCGATAGCTCCGAGGAGGTTCTGCACGCTGTGCTCGCCGAGAAGCTTCGTGCCGAATCGGCAGCTCTTTCCGTCGGGAGCAGTCACCGTGAACTCGGTGCCGCGGTCGGAAACTGTAACGTCGCTTCCGCGCCACATACTGCCCTCGGTCGTGCCGTATGTGACGGCATTCGGGTACTCGCTCACCTTCGCGCGTATGAGCTCATTGTCGTAGTTGAGGTATATTTTGCCGCCGTTAGCCTTCACGCAGTCGGCAAGCTCAAACTTCGTATTCACGACGTTCTCTATCGAGCCGAAGGTCTCGAGGTGCTGCGGTCCGACGGAGGTTATGATGCCGTCGTGCGGGTTCGCGATGCCGCAGAGCTCCTTTATCTCGTGGACACGGCGAGCTCCCATTTCGCAGATGAAATATTCATGCGTGGGCTTTAAGTCGCGGCGGACGGTTATCGTCACGCCCATGGGAGTGTTGAAGCTCTCGGGCGTTTTCAGCGTCTCGTACTGCGAGGACAGCAGCTCGCTGAGGTAGAACTTCATCGAGGTCTTGCCGTAGCTGCCCGTGATACCGACCTTGTGGAGGTCGGGCATGGCGGCGAGCTTCTTCTTCGCGTCGTTGATGTACCAATTGTTGATAGCCGTCTCTATCGGCTTGTTTATGAGGTTCGAGAGCGGCACGAGCAGCGGCGTGAGGTACAGTGCCGAGCCTGCAAGTATATATGGCAGAGCTGATATGAACCAGCGTTTTTCCATTGAGTCGTAGGTGAAGTCGGTGTGAGCTTCGTTCCAGATACGGCAGGTATAAACCGTAGTTTCTCCCTTTAAAACGGCTGCGACGTAGAATATCACAACGAGTATGCCGAAGGTTATCATCATGCGCTTCATACGAGCTGTGTACACAAGGGGCTTCTTGAACTTCTTGCCGGGCTTGTTGAGCAGTGCTATTATTGCATTGAAGAAGCACAGCACCATGACAAGAGCCGTCCTCAGGCCACCGTGGAGCGGTAACAGCAGGAATTGCCCGATAAACAGGACTATCGGCAGAATGTAGCGCTTGAAGTTCTTCTTCATCCACCACGAATGCTCGGGCGTCTTGTAGCCGTTGAGCTGGAGCATATGGAACTCGCGCAGCCCGAGGAATATTATCGCGAGCAGCGTCACCGCCGCGTAAATTAGCCAAATGACCGTATTCATTAAAAGTCTCCTTAATAGATATCTTCCGACAGCACATCAAGATGTCTGCTGTATCTTTTGGGTATGCTGATACCCGTAATGTAGCCCATTTCCTGCAAAAAGCCGCCGATGACATTGAGCCCGTCGCGGTAAAATGCGCGAATCCGCTTGTCCTTGAACGGTATGTCCTTGTAATCGGGCGGACAAACGAACGTCCAGTCCGCACCGCTCCTGTCGAAGACGATGCGGAAGAAGCGGTCGATATCGGTGTCACGGAAGCCCGCCTTCATCAGCAGGATATGGTGCTCGACAGCCTCGTCGAGCGGCGCTGTGACAGCCTTCGAGCCGTCGAATGCGATGACCGCCATCAGCGGCTCGTCGTCCTTTATCGCGGAGGCGACCGCCTCGCTGTCGGGGAATCTGACAATTTCCATAATTATTCCTCAATCTTCATAAACGAGCACATCACGCGGTTGAAGATGAACTGCTGCTCGAGGAAGGAGTAATGTCCCGCATTTTCGAGCTTTACCAATCCCGCGTCGGGAATGAGCTTCTCCATTTTCTCGCCGTCAGAGAGCGGCGTAGCCGTGTCGTTGACGCCCCACACCAGCAGCGTGGGACACTTGATATTGGGCAGATACGGCTCCAAGTCCTCGTTCACGACCTTGACCATGACCTGTCTCATCATCGGCGAAGCGGCGGCGTAGTCGGCGCTGCCCATCTTCTTGCGGAAGTTCTCAAGCGCGTCGGGAGCAATCTTCTTCGCTATCCCCGTCGAGAGCACCGCCTTGCCCATTTTGTAGTAGCGCGTGCGCCAGCTTTTCTTCTTGGTCTTGGGCGGAAGAATGCCCGCGCTGTCCACAAGAATTACCTTCGTGACCTTGAAGGGCAGGTCGTCGCGGCTGTGCATCTTGATGATGACCCTGCCGCCGAAGCTGTGACCGAGGAGCATTACCTCGCTGACGCCGTAGTCCTTGATGAAGTCGATGACGAAATCGACGTAGCTGCCGACGTCCCAGACCTCCTTGGGCTCGTCGCTGCCGCCGAAGCCGGGCATATCCATAGCGACGACCTTGTATTTCTTGGAGAGGAGGTCGATGAGGTTGGCGAAGAGCTTGATATTGCTGCCCCAGCCGTGGAGAAGGACGATGAGGTCGCCCTCGCCCTTTTC
>CAMHBN010000166.1 GCA_946183385.1 uncultured Ruminococcus sp. | reverse complement strand
ACGATAATGCTGCGCGAGCAGAACGCCGCGCTCGTCTCCGACAAGCAGTTCATGAAGGAGTCGATGGAGGACATCGCGCATCAGCTGCGCACGCCGCTGACCTCGATGATGCTGCTCGTGGAGATGCTGCGCGACCCGAAGCTCCCGACTCAGCAGAGAGCTGCTCACGTGCAGGAGCTGTACTCGCTGCTATCGCGTATGAACTGGCTGATAGATACCATGCTCGGGCTCTCGCGAATAGACGCGGGAGCGGTGACGTTCCGCGAGCAGGAGATAAGCTGCCGCGACCTTATAAGCAGTGCGCTCGAACCTATCTCGATATCGCTTGAGCTCAAGGACGTATCCGTTGACGTCAGCATAGCGGGCGAGCCCGCATTCATAGGCGATATGCAGTACTTCACCGAGGCTCTGCTGAATATACTCAAAAACTGTATGGAGCATACTCCCGAGGGCGGAAATATAGCCATTTCAGCCGCCGAGAGCCCGATATACACGGGTATCACCGTCACTGACAGCGGAAGCGGCTTCAGCGGCGATGACCTCGACCACATCTTCGAGCGCTTCTACCGCTCGGGTACGTCGTCGAGCAGCGGCTACGGCATCGGGCTTGCCTTCGCGAGGAGGATAGTCACTTCGCAGAGCGGCAGTCTGCAGGCGTATAATGCTCCCGACGGCGGCGCGTGCTTCGATATGAGGATATACAAGACGCCGGTGTGAAACGTCCCTCTGTAAGAGGGCGGAAAAAGGCATTTTTGCAACGGAAAACCGTTGATTATCAAAAAAGTTTTTTTGAACTTTGTATGACTGCACAAAATGTGCGGGTCGAATTTGTATATGCTTAACAGGAGGTTACTATGGAACTTGAAGAAGAATTTTCAAAAAACAGAGTGAAGCTGAAAAAAATAAAGAAGTCGGGGACGGTTTTTCTCGTTATGTATGCGCTCTATCTGCTGGTCGCGCTGCTCACATTCTTTAGCTCAGCTATGACAGCAGACACACAGTCGCTGATATCGGGCTTTTGTATCGTCGGTACGGCAGCAGCGGGCATTTTCTGCGTACTGACAAAGAACAATTGGTTCGGCGTCGCTGCTATCGTTATTACCGTGGTGCAGTTCCTGATATCCGCTTTTATGAACGACTTTGTCACGCAGCTCGTATTCACGGGAGTTGCATACGCTTTCGTCATTTTTGTAGTATGCCTGACTATGGCAAACAACAAGAGCTATCACCGGCTCGAGCAGCAGTACGGCTTCCCGAATTTCGAGGTCAAGCAGGCAATGTACGACCTCGACAAGCAGCAGCGTCAGATAAAAGACCCCTACGCTGTCAAAAAGGAAGAGATAGAAAAACGCAATGCCAACATCAGCGGTATGGAAGAGCTGTGATACAAAAAGGCAGGCTATAATGCCTGCCTTTTGTTATTATTCGGTTATCCATACTATATTGACGTTCTTGGATATCTCTATCTTAGGATTTTTCAGCTTTGAAGCGAGAGAATCCGCAGAAGCTACCACTGCTCTGCAATACAATATCTCATTGTCGTCATTGCTTTCTGTGAACTCGTACTTTATCTCTTCGTATCCGACTATTTTACTGTTCAATGAAGCGGCGATGTTCTCGGCTTTTGCCTTTGCGTCGTTTATCGCGGCTGCCATAACTGTGGCTTCCTTTGCGGCTTTGTCGGACAGTCCGAAATCGTAGCTGTACTCGATGTCCGCCATATTTTCAAGGAGAGAGGTCACGGCTTCGGTGATGTGGTTGTCTGCCTGATAGCGGAGCGAGAATGTCTTTCTGTAATTATAGCCTTCTTCCTGGCGGTATGACTGCTCTAATCTTTCGCCATCAAGAACAACGCTTGTGATGTCGATGCCTGTTTTTTCCTGCAATGCCCGCAGCACTTCCTCTGTGCGGTATCTGCCCTTCGACAGAGTGTCGCCCGATGTACCGCTGTTCAGATGTACAGTTATGCGGAATTCGCAGTAATCAGGCTCGAACTGCATTGTTGAACTGCCCGAAATCTTAATTTTGCCCAAGGTAAAGACCTCCTTTGAGTTTTTCTACATTATACCATACCATAATGAATAAATCAATATCGGATTCGTGTGATACTGCCGCTTTTTCACGTTTTTGCCACAAAAAAAGCGGGAAATTCCACATTCAGAGCTTGATTTTCCACTGACGCTCCATTTTCCTCTCAAAAAGCCGCGCTATAATACAGACATAGAAACAAAACAACACAACAAAAACTGTTTCAAAAAGGAGCGTTATATATGAAAAATACATATTTACTGGCATTTGCACTTACAGCGGCTGTTGCGGCGGCTATGACGAGCTGCGGTACTATTGCGATAACCGACAGCATACCCGCCTCCGAGACATCGACCTCCGTGAGCACTTCCTCTTCGGCTTCGACTAAGACGAGCAAGACCGAGTCCGCGAAGGAGGACACCAACTCGGCAGGCTCCGAGACAGCTAAGGTAGAGCAGCTTTCGGAGACCTCCTCCGATGAGACATATACAAAGCGCGACCTCGCGCAGGTAGCAGATACAAGCGACGCCACGGCTGTCACAGTTTCCGACGGCGAGACCATTGACATCACCGAGGAGGGCGTGTACGTGATAAGCGGCTCGGCTGAGGACTGCACGATAAGGGTCGAGGCTGACGAGAATGCGAAGGTGCAGCTCGTGCTCGACGGCGTGGAGATAAGCAACAGCGACTTCCCCGCGATATATGTTGTGTCTGCGGATAAGGTGTTCGTGACGACCACCGACAGCGAGAATACCCTCACAGTGAGCGGACAGTTCACAGCTGACGGCGACACCAACACCGACGCGGTCATCTTCTCGAAGGACGACCTCGTGCTCAACGGCGTGGGTACGCTCAATATCACATCGAATTACGGCAACGGTATCACCACCAAGGACGATATGAAGGTAACGGGCGGCACCTACAACGTGAACTGCGCTCTCGACGCGTTCGAGGCGAATGATTCCATTTCGATAAGCGACGGCACGTTCACTGTCAACACCAACAAGGACGGCTTCCACTGCGAGAACGACGAAACCGAGGGCACTATCACTATCTCGGGCGGCACGTTCACGATAAACGGCAGGAGCGACGGCATCCAGGCGTGCGCGGTATTGCAGATAGACGGCGGTACCTTCGATATCACAGCCTCTGAGGGTATTGAGGCAACTTACATCGTTATAAATGACGGCGACATCAACATCTCCGCGAGCGACGACGGCATAAACTGCTCGTACAAGAGCGCGTCTGTAGGCACTCCGACGGTCGAGATAAACGGCGGAAATGTGACTATCACTATGAGCGGCAGCGATGTTGACGCGATCGACGTCAACGGCAACATCACCGTTTCGGGCGGTACGATAGACATTTCTTACCCGCAGCAGGGTCCCTCCGAGTCCTTCGACTATGACGGCACTGCGACCTACAACGGCGGCACTATCATCATCAACGGCTCGCAGGTTGACTCCATCCCACAGGCATCCATGATGGGCGGCGGCGGAATGGGCGGCTTCGGCGGAGGCGGCGGTCGAGGCGGTCACGGCGGCTTCGGCGGCGGTCAGATGTTCTGATAATAATGCTTTGCAGGGGCGGCGTTTCGCCGCCCGCGCCTTATCGAATCGGTTTCGGTAACGAATTGTACGGACGCGCATTGCGCGTCCGTGCCTTTGCAAAACGCCCATCTGCATAAATCTGTAGGGGCGCATTCCGTGCGCCCGTGATTGTGCGATATGTTGCGGACAATCAATGGTCGTCCCTACATTTTGGGTGGTGCGGGTGTTTTGCGGGACGTCGAGGACGTTGTCTCCTACAAGCCTTTACAAACGGACGGTTTTGGTGTATAATTGAAAAAAACAATTAGAGATACTTTAGGAAGAATCAAAATCTGTCCGAGAAGGGGAACTGCTATGGCTTTTGATTATAAGAAAGAATACAAGGAATTCTATATGCCGCCTCATAAACCAACGATCATCACTGTACCGCCGATGAATTATATCGCGGTGCGAGGACATGGGGATCCAAATGCGGAAGACGGCGAGTATAAACAGGCTATAGGTCTGCTTTATGGGATAGCATTTACAATAAAGATGAGTAAAAAGGGCGAGCGTCGGATAGAGGGCTATTTTGATTATGTCGTTCCGCCGCTTGAGGGTTTTTGGTGGCAGGATGGCGTGAACGGTATAGACTATTCACACAAGGAGAATTTCAAATGGATAGCTCTTATCCGAGTTCCCGATTTTGTCAAAAAAGCTGATTTTGACTGGGCGGTATCGGAAGCCACTGATAAGAAGAAAAACGACTTTTCCAAAGTTGAGTTTCTGACTTACGACGAGGGCTTGTGCGTTCAGTGTATGCACATCGGGAGCTACGACAGCGAGCCCGCGACAGTGCAACTCATGCACGAGTTTATGGAGCAGAACGGATACGCACTTGATATATCCGAAAAGAGATTTCATCACGAGTTATATTTGTCTGATGCCAGACGTGTTCCTGCCGAAAAGCTGAAAACTGTCATCAGACATCCCATAATTGCATTGTAAAACATGACACGAGGATAAAAAAGAATTGACGGAGGTGTGCTATGGCAAGAATCCTTATAGCCGACGACGAACCCAATATCACCGCGATGATCAGCCGCTACGTTCAGCGTGAGGGCTACGAGGCGACTGTCGTCTCCGACGGCAGACAGGCTGTCGAAGCCTGCAAAGAAGCTGACTTCGACCTCATCGTCATGGACGTCATGATGCCCGATACCGACGGCTTCACCGCCTGCAAGAAGATAAAGGAATTCAAGGATATCCCTGTTATCATGCTCTCGGCAAGAGGCACCGAGTATGACAAGCTCTTCGGCTTCGAGGTCGGCGTGGACGACTATGTCACAAAGCCGTTCTCGCCTATGGAGCTCATGGCGCGTATCAAGGTCATCCTCAGCCATGGCAGACCCGCCGAAAAAACGCC